>JAFYWE010000009.1 GCA_017558165.1 Bacteroidaceae bacterium | reverse complement strand
TTAGAAGTTGTTTAAATTTATGTCCTTGAAATTTTTATAGAACTTTTTTAGAATGTTTTTTTATTTTTCAAAGGCGCATAGCGGGCTATGTAACTGCGAAAAAGAGAAAAACAGGCAAAAAAGGGCATAAAAAGACAAGCACCTCTTGAGGACAATGTAAATAATATTTTTGAAAGAAATTTAAACAGCTTCTTATATTATTGCTAAAGAAATGAATTTATGGAGAATCTATTGGAGATAAAGAACCTCCATGCCACCATTGACGGCAAGGAGATATTGAAAGGAATCAACCTCACTGTAAAGGCCGGCGAGGTACATGCCATCATGGGTCCTAACGGCTCGGGCAAGAGTACACTCAGCAACGTGCTTGTGGGACACCCCGCATACACGGTGACCGAGGGTGAGGTATACTATAAGGGAAAGAACCTTCTTGAGCTGAGTCCCGAGGACCGTAGCCACGAGGGCCTGTTCCTCTCGTTCCAGTACCCTGTGGAGATACCGGGCGTTAGCATCACCAACTTCATGCGTGCTGCCATCAACGCCAAGCGCCAGTATCTGGGCCAGGAACCAATGAACGCCACAGAGTTCCTGAAGATGATGCGTGAGAAGCGTGCGCTCGTCAACCTCGACAGCAAGCTCGCGAACCGCTCGGTGAACGAGGGCTTCAGCGGTGGCGAGAAGAAGCGTAACGAGATATTCCAGATGGCAATGCTCGAGCCAACGCTCAGCATCCTTGACGAGACCGACTCAGGCCTTGACATCGATGCCTTGCGCATTGTGGCCGAGGGTGTCAACAAGCTCAAGCGCGAGGACACATCAAGCCTTGTGATTACTCACTATCAGCGACTGCTCGACTACATCAAGCCCGATATTGTACACGTACTCTACAACGGCAGGATTGTAAAGACCGCAGGCCCTGAGCTCGTAATGGAGCTTGAGGAGCGCGGATATGACTGGATTAAAAACGAGAACCAGCAATGAGCCACGCACAGGAGTACATAGATATATTCGACCACAACAGGGCTCTGATTGATGAGCCTTGCGCGCCATTACTCAATGCGGCACGCGAGAGGGCATCGGTGCAGTTCAAGAGCATGGGTTTCCCAGGCATCAAGGACGAGAACTGGCTCCATAGCAACGTGGCAAAAAGATTCGCCACCGACTATGGAATGAACCTGGGCCGTGTTGAGGTAAAGGCCGACACACAGAGCCTCTTCACTTGCGACGTGCCCAACCTGAAGACCCACCAGGCCTTCATTGTCAACGACACGTTCCGCGACAGCACAGGCGGCAAGAGCCTCCCGCAAGGAGTAATCCTTGCCGGACTCAACGAGACTGCCGAGAAGTACCCCACCCTGCTGCAGCCATATTATGACGCGCTTGCAGTGGCCGGAGACAACATCGCACAGTTCAACACCATGTTCGCACAGGACGGTGTGGTACTCTACGTGCCCAAGGGTTGCGTGGTGGAGGAGACAATACAGATTGTCACACTGTTGCAGGCCAATGTGGAGATGCTCTCGAACCGCCGTCTGCTTGTGATACTCGAGGAGAACAGCAGCGCAAGCCTGCTCATCTGCGACCACTCGTCAATGGAGAAGCAGACACTCTCGACACAGGTCATGGAGGTGTTCCTTGGACGCGGTGCACAGTTCAACCTCTACGAGCTTGAAGAGACATCGCACAGCAACACACGCCTGGGACATCTGTTCGTGCGCCAGGAGGCCGACAGCGTTTTCAACCACAGCAACATAACCCTCACCAACGGCTTCACACGCAACAGCGTGAACGTGGCATTGGAGGGACGTGGCGCCGAGGCCAACGTAAACGGTCTTGCCATAGGCGACAAGGAGCAGCACATCGACAACCGCACACTCGTTGACCACAAGACAAGCGACTGCAACAGCACCGAGCTGTACAAGTACATCCTCGACGAACACTCTACCGGAGTGTTTGCCGGCAAGATGCTCATACGCCCCGATGCACAGCATACCAACTCGCAGCAGACCAACCGTAACCTGTGCCTCACAAACGACGCGCACATGTACGCACAGCCACAGCTCGAGATATATGCCGATGACGTGAAGTGCAGCCACGGCTCGACCGTGGGACAGCTGGATGAGAACGCGCTCTTCTACATGCAGCAGCGCGGTATCCCGGCCGATGAGGCACGCCACCTGCTCATGTATGCATTTGCAGGCGAGGTCATCGAGAACATCAGGATTGAAGCACTGCGCGACAGACTGCACATGCTTGTTGAGAAACGCCTGCGTGGCGAGCTCAACCACTGCAAGCGCTGCGCAATGTGCAAGTAAATCAGCACGCCTTGTCATCCCAAACAACGGTCGACGCCCGAAGGGGCTAAAGTCAACCTTGTGTGAGGGATTTCAAAAAAACAATGAGATATCTCACATACGTTCGATATGACATGAAAGATTAATTCCGGCATCAGGGATTAACATCTATATTAATACATTAAGTTAGGTAACAATATAGCAGTTGACCCATGTTTCATTTTCTGCGTAAACTTGTCATCCTGAACGAATGTGAAGGATCTCGAAAGCGCACCGAATAGAGATACTTCGCTACGCTCAGTATGACAAACTACTTTTGGGTCAACACCTATATTATTGCTTTAAGTTATAACCTTTAACCTCACTGCGTGTGATTGAATCTGCTCCCGCAGTTTTCACTTTTCACCTTTAACATTTCACCTTTGACCATGTTCAATCCCGAAGATATACGCAATGAATTCCCCATCCTGGGGCAACAGGTACACGGCAAGCCGCTCGTTTACCTCGATAACGCCGCGACCACACAGAAGCCGCAGTGCGTCATCGACACCATTGCCAATGTGTACTGCACCATCAATGCCAACGTACACCGTGGTGTGCACCACCTGTCACAGGTGGCTACCGAGGCCATGGAACAGGCACGTCACAAGGTAAAGGAGTTCATTGGTGCGGCAAATAGCCATGAGGTAATCTTCACCCGTGGTACCACAGAGAGTATCAACCTTGTGGCATCATCGTTCGGTGGCACGTTCCTCAAGAGCGGTGACCAGGTGATTATCTCGGGCATGGAGCACCACAGCAACATCGTGCCATGGCAGTTGCTCCGCGACCGCATTGGTATTGAGCTGAAGGTTATCCCATTGACAGCCGACTGCCGTCTTGACATTGAGGCCTACAAGGCACTCTTCAGCGAGCGCACAAGGCTTGTAAGCGTTGCACATGTATCTAACGTACTTGGTGTTACCAACCCCGTAAAGGAGATCATAGAGATAGCCCACAGCCACAACGTGCCTGTAATGATTGACGGTGCGCAAAGCACACCGCACATAAAGGTTGACGTACAGGAACTGGATGCCGATTTCTTCGCGTTCAGCGGACACAAGGTATATGCCCCAACGGGCATAGGCGTGCTTTATGGCAAGGAGAAGTGGCTCGATGCCATGCAGCCATACCACGGTGGTGGCGAGATGATAAAGACCGTACGCTTCGAGAAGACAACATACAACGAACTTCCATACAAGTTCGAGGCCGGCACACCCGACTACACAGGCATAATAGCCCTGGGCAAGGCATTGGAGTGGGTAGAGAACAAGGGTATTGAACAGATAGCCGCTCATGAGCACGCACTCACACAGTACGCAGTGGAGCAGTTAAAAGCCATTGATGGAATGCGCATATTCGGCCAACCCGACGGCGCTGCCGTATCATTCCTTGTGGGAGACATACACCCCGCCGACCTTGGCACAATCCTTGACCACCTGGGAATAGCCGTACGCACTGGACACCACTGCGCACAGCCACTCATGGAACAGTTGGGAATCCCTGGCACCGTACGCGCATCATTCGCCGCATACAATACCCGCGAGGAAGTAGACACACTCATCAAAGGCATAACAAGAGCCGTTAAAATGTTCGCCTGATGCTAAAGCCATACCAGACAGAAGGAGTTATTGAGGCCGGTTGCGACGAGGCCGGACGTGGTTGCCTTGCCGGCGACGTATACGCTGCGGCCGTTATCCTGCCACCCGACTTCACCAACGAGCTCCTGAACGACTCAAAACAGCTTACCGAGGCACAACGCTACCAGTTGCGCGAGGTTATACAGCGCGAGGCCGTAGCCTGGGCGGTAGGCATTGTCACTGCCGAGGAGATAGACAAGATAAACATACTGCGCGCATCTATCCTTGCCATGCACCGCGCTGTAGACGGACTCAAGACCCGCCCACAGCACCTGCTCATCGACGGCAACAAGTTCAACCCCTATCCCGGCATTACACACAACACCGTTGTAAAGGGCGACGCTACATATATGAGCATCGCGGCAGCATCAATCCTTGCCAAGACCTACCGCGACGACTACATGATGCGCATAGCGCAGGAGTACCCCATGTACGACTGGCAGAGCAACAAAGGCTACCCCACAGCCAAGCACCGCGCCGCCATCCGCGAGCACGGCGTCACCCCCTATCACAGAATGTCATTCAACCTCCTTGGCCAGGAGCCCAAGCAACTGGAGTTGTCGTTCGAGTAAAGCAAATATCATTCTAAAGGAGTGAAACGACTGATTACTCTTTCTTCATGCGCCAGGTGTCTGTTACAACATATTCACAAGCATTATCATGACGCTTCCTACTCTTCCACCGCAAGCGGTCCCCCTTCTCTATAAACAGAGAAGGACTCTGTTGTTGAATTCAAATTCTACTTCCTTGTAAGATTTAATTTAGGTAACAATATAGCAGTTGACCCATAACCAAAGGATTAATGTCATCCCGACAGAGCGGAGCGACGAGGGATCTCTAAAACCATATTTGAGATTTTTTCGGGCAAGCCCTCAACAACACGTCTCACGTACGTTGACTTTAGCC
>JAFYWE010000008.1 GCA_017558165.1 Bacteroidaceae bacterium | reverse complement strand
CCCTTTGTAATGCGGTAGTCGGCTTTCAGGTATATGTTCGCGTCGTTTTTTGCTCCGTTGTTGCGGTAATACTCATGGTCGGGTGTCAGTTCACCTACCAGGTTCTTGACCCACAGTACCTTGCCGAAATGCCTGCCGAAATAGCGGTTGGCCGCACCGCCCAACGATGCATTGAGGCTGTTGCCCCTGTAGCTCAATGAGAATATAGCCCCGCCAAAGTGGTTGTCCATAGCCTTCTTGCGTACAAGGTCACTGCGCTTTACCTCGGTGCCGTCAATGCTGAACGGCTGCAATGCGTATTCCACAAGCTTGCGGTTGCCCTTGTACTCCTGATAGTAGCCGTCGCCCTTGGTGTAGTGCGCCCCGGCGTTCAGGCTCCAATGGTTGTCAAAGTGGTGGTCAACGAGTAATTGCATGTTCTTCTGTGCGTAGTTGTCGGTCTGGTCATCGTAGTAATGCGCCTTGCCGTCTGCATCGGTGTACATGTATCCGCAACTGTTGTAACGGCGGCCATGCTGCTGCATCTCCTCCTTTGTAGCATAGTTCCAGGCGTGATAGGTCTGTTCCTTGCCTGCGAATGTGATGAGTCGCACGCTGGTGTTGTCGCCGTAGTATGCACCCTGCAGGTAGTATGAGCTCAGGCCTGTCGATGCGCGGTCAATGTAGCCGTCACTGCCAATGCTTGAGAGGCGCAGGTCCACGCTCCAATGTCCGTTTATTATTCCTGTTCCGGCGCGCAGGGTCTCCTTGTGTGTGCCGAACGAACCCACAGAGCCGTTGAAGCCTGCGTATGGCAGGGTGTTGTAACTGCCAGTGAGCATGTTTATGCTTGCTCCGAATGCTCCCGCACCGTTGGTCGATGTGCCCACACCACGCTGTATCTGTATGTCGTTCACCGATGAGGCTATGTCGGGCAGGTTTACCCAGAACACCGTGTGGCTCTCGGCGTCATTCACGGGAATTCCGTTAGCCGTCACGTTTATGCGGGAGCAGTCCGTGCCGCGTATGCGCAGGCTCGTGTAACCTATGCCGGCTCCGGCGTCGCTTGTCGCAACCGCACTGGGTGTCATTGACACGAGGTAGGGAAAATCCACTCCAGTGTTGCTCTTCTTTAACTCCTCGCGGCCTATGTTCGTATAGGCAACGGGCGTTGTCCCGGTCGCGCGGATTGACATTATCTCCACTTCCTGCAAGGCTGTGTGCAGGCTGTCACTCACTGCCTCCTGGGCATGTAGCCAGGAGGGTAGGGCTGCCGTTACAAGGCAACCCAGCAATGTGCTTTTTCTCATTGCAATTTCAAAATTTGTGGAGCATGGGCAAAAAAAATAAATCCGCCATACTCCGTTGTTAAACGGAAAATGGGGATTTTCCTTGAACTGAAAAGTGAAAGGTGAAATGTGAAATGTTTCACATTCGACAATATCGTCAGCGATAAGTCGCAGGCTACACCGGCAACGTTGGTGCCCTGCGGGTCGCGTTAAGACGATGTTGTCAAATATCACTGCGGGAACGTTGAAAGGTTTATTCCCGCGTTTCCAGTTAGCCTCATTCCTACGCCGGCATTATCCGGATCAGGTTCTTGGGTATGATCTCAGCCTCTGTGCTGCAAGTGCTGCACAATTTTAGGCACCCCTTATTTGAAATCTGGCGCGAAGGTAGTGAAAGATTTGATATGGGCAAAACGAATCCTCGTTTTTTAATGCCCCCCTGCTTTCAGAAATTCTCTACATTGCTGTCGAATATTGCAGTGTCATTGCACTTGCCGTCGTTGATATATTGCCACAGCTGGGCCTCCTTGCCAATCATGTGTGCATCGGAGGTCATCTCCATGATGTAGCTGTTGTTGCCGTATGTGTCAAGCTCGGCAAGTATGTCGGTGATTCTGCGCTCTGCAACGGGGGCTGTGAAATGGAATGCGCTGTCGGTGCTTTCATCCTCATATATTACCCCTTTGTGGCACAGCTCTTCCATAATGCCCAGGGTGATGTGCGTGGGCAGGTTGTATCTGTTGTTCATCACGTCCACAAGGTCCTGCTGTGTGAATTTGCCGAACAGGCTGTCGAGCTTGTTGGCGTTTATGAGTGTCAGCATTGTCATGAACTTGCGGTAGTTGTTGCTTACCTTCTTGAACTTGTTCTCCATGTCGAGCCTCATACCCTCCTGCAACAGGTAGTTCCAGCGCGAGCCGGCAAGGCATATGGTCCATGAGAAGTATATCCAAAGGATGAAGAGCATGAGGCTGGCAAGGTCGCCATATACGTTCCTGTAGCTTCCGAACATGCCCATGATGAGGAATCCGAAGTATTGCAGGAGACCGAACGTTATTCCGCACACGATGGCCGACCTTAGGGCATATTTTGTCTCGACTTTGGTGTTGGGGATGAACTTGTATGCAAGGAACATCACGGCTACGTAAAGGCACGATGTGAGCACCAATACGTTGATTTCATGGAATATGCTGTTGGTGGCAAAGTATGACGAGATGCTTATCCACAATGCAAGGGCGATGGTTCCCACGAACGGTACCATGAGCACGAACACGAACACCTTGAGCTGTTTCCTTATGCTGTGCGCCGGCAGGTTCCATAGCGAGTTGAACGAGCCGTCTATGGTCTGGAATATCGAGAACAGCGAGTAGACAAGGAATGTAAGACCTACAGCCGCGCCCAGCCAGTAGTTGACCTGTGCGTTGTTCAGGTAGCTCTCGGCAAATGACATCAGGTACTGCGATACGCCCTCCTGTGAGGCGAACAGTTTGTCTACCTGCTCACGGAAGGCGTCATCGTATCCCATGAACTTGGTGACTGCTATGAATAGTGCCATCACGGGCACTATGGCAAACAACGTGTGGTATGTGAGTGCTGCCGCGGCCTGCTTGAGGCTACGTTGGTTTGTGAACAGCTTTATGAATGACCACAGGAACAGGTTGCCGCCTATTTCCTTGTCGTCACTCAGTATGTTGAACATCCTTATTATCTCTTTTGCTCTTTCAAGAATACCTTTTTTCATGGTGTCGTGTGTGTGATATGTTGCCATGATAGTGCAAATGGGCCTGTCATGGCGTTTCCAAAATGCAATAATATGAATTTTTTGTCACACTGCAATAGCGCTTTGCTTGAAAGTGCAGGGGAAAATCCTTCTTTCTGCCAAAATGTCACTGATGTTTTGCTTTGATGATAATAATGTGTATTTTTGTCGTAGAATGCCGTGCCGAACTTTTTTGGCACGCTTTTGGTTATATTGACTTTGTGGTGGCTGTGTCCACCCGTCAATACAGTAGATAAAAGTATAACATAAATAAAAATCAGACTTATGAACATCAGACCATTGGCAGACAGAGTGCTCATCTTGCCTCAGCCTGCAGAAGAGAAGACAATCGGCGGTATCATCATCCCTGATACAGCAAAGGAGAAGCCACTCCAGGGTAAGGTAGTTGCTGTGGGCAACGGTACAAAGGACGAGGAGATGGTTATTGCAGTAGGCGACCAGGTTCTCTATGGCAAGTATGCCGGTACAGAGGTTGAATTCGAGGGAGAGAAATATCTCATTATGCGCCAGAGCGACGTTCTCGCTATTTTGGGATAATAGTTTTCATTTGATTAAAAGAACATACAGATATGGCAAAGGAAATTTTGTTCAACATGGATGCTCGTGACCAGCTCAAGAAGGGCGTTGACGAGCTTGCTAATGCAGTGAAGGTTACATTGGGTCCTAAGGGTCGCAATGTCATTATAGAGAAGAAGTTCGGTGCTCCACACATCACAAAGGATGGTGTGTCGGTAGCAAAGGAGATTGAGCTTGCCGACGCTTACATGAACACCGGTGCACAGCTGGTGAAGTCGGTTGCCTCAAAGACAAACGACGATGCGGGTGACGGTACTACAACAGCTACATTGCTTGCACAGGCTATCATTACCGAGGGCTTGCGCAACGTTACAGCGGGTGCGAACCCGATGGACCTCAAGCGCGGTATCGACAAGGCCGTGACAAAGGTAGTGGAGTCAATCAAGGCTCAGAGCGAGGAGGTTGGTGCCGACTATGACAAGATTGAGCAGGTTGCATCAATCTCAGCCAACAACGATGCCGAGATCGGTAAGCTCATTGCCGATGCAATGCGCAAGGTATCAAAGGACGGTGTAATCACCATCGAGGAGGCAAAGAGCCGCGATACCACAATCGGTGTTGTCGAGGGTATGCAGTTCGACCGCGGTTACCTCTCGGCTTACTTCATCACCGATACCGAGAAGATGGAGTGCCAGATGGAGAATCCATTCGTGCTCATCTATGACAAGAAGATCACCAACCTCAAGGATATGCTCCCTATTCTGGAGCCAGCGGTACAGACAGGCCGTCCTCTGCTCATCATTGCCGAGGATGTAGAGAGCGAGGCTCTCACAACATTGGTCGTTAACCGTCTGCGTACACAGTTGAAAATCTGTGCAGTCAAGGCTCCAGGCTTCGGCGACCGTCGTAAGGACATGCTCGAGGATATCGCTACACTCACAGGCGGTATCGTTATCAGCGAGGAGAAAGGTATCAAGCTTGAGCAGGCTACACTTGAGATGCTCGGTACTTGCGGCAAGATTACCGTAAGCAAGGATAACACCACAATCGTTGACGGTAACGGCAGCAAGGAGGCTATCGACGCACGCGTTGCACAGATCAGAGCACAGATTGCCACAACAAAGAGCGACTACGACAAGGAGAAGCTCCAGGAGCGTCTCGGCAAGTTGGCCGGTGGTGTTGCTGTCCTCTATGTTGGTGCTGCTTCTGAGGTTGAGATGAAGGAGAAGAAGGATCGTGTCGATGATGCTCTCTGCGCTACACGTGCGGCTATCGAGGAGGGTATCGTTCCTGGTGG
>JAFYWE010000073.1 GCA_017558165.1 Bacteroidaceae bacterium | reverse complement strand
CTTGTCTTTTTATGCCCTTTGTTGCACGAACCCACTCCCGCTCGGCAAAGCAAGTAAACATTCTTTGCTCTCGCTTACTCGTGGCTTTGTTGCCTGTTTTTCCCTTTTTCGCAGTTACATAGCCCGCTATGCGCCTTTGAAAAATAAAAAAACAATCTAAAAAAGTTCTATAAAAATTTCAAGGACATAAATTTAAACAACTTCTTAGTCGTCGATATCCACGATCTCAAAATCATTGTTGAACTTGAGCTCAAGTCTGTTGGAAAGCTTGATGTCATAGCCCCTGCGGTCGCGCTCTATCTTGAGAACTCGTACATCGGGATAGTGGGCCTTCACGTAATCCTTGATAGAAGCAGGGATAATGGCCGCCGGAACCTCGCCGTAACGGCAGTCAACGTCCTCCCAGTTACCGTTGCTCGAGAACTCGAGCTTCGTGCCGTCGGCAAACATCACCTCATAGGATTTGAAAATGAAGTCTGTCTCAAGCTTTGCATATGAGATCTTTGCACCTGCAAAGTACTCGTTGATGAAGCTTTGTGCCTGGGCAGGCAACTGGTCCTTGTTGATTACCTTGTCATTACCTGTAAAAGCGTGTGCACAGCCGAAAGAGAGGGCAAGCACCAATAAAGCAATAATCTTTTTCATAATGGTCAATTGTTTAGTTATTGAATAAACGTTATTAATCATTGTTGGTTTATGTTGTAATTGTTAAATCATTATACCCTGTTCCAAGAGCCTTTCAACAAATTACACCGCAAAGATTGGATATGATTCTGAAATGAATCTGAAATTTCATTCCATTTTTCAAAAAAATCAAAAAAAATGCCGATGCACCCAAAATGCACCGGCATATATCACAAAAATACATCCTCAAGACCAGAATCTCTTATACAGCCACGTTGTAAGGTAATACACGGCCACACCTGTCACCAGGCCGGCTATGGCATCCACAAGATAGTGTGCCTTTATGTACACCGTAGCACAGCACAGGAGCACATAGACAGGGAACATCGCGGCAAAGAGCCACTTCTTTGCCCTGTAGGCAAATATCATCAGCACCGTGGTGATACCTATATGCGAGCTCGGGAAAGCAGCCGTAGGACGCTCGCCTGCGGCCTGCGCCATACCCACAAGCTCGGTAAACAGGCCACCCTTGCCCTCCTGTGGTATCGCAATCTCGGGGTGCAGGTTGAAATAACCGCCAATCTCGGGATATATACCCGCCGCCGCGACATCCTCACCTATGACAGGGAAGTAGAACTGCGGACCTGCAACAGGCAGGAACATATACACGATGTAATAGAGGAAGAAAGACGCCAGTATCACGAACGTACAACGCTCCATCTCCTTAGGACGGCAGAAGAAATAGTATGTCGACACCAGTGTTATCATCGGATAGTAGAGCCAATACCCCATGTTGAATGCCTCGCGCCAGAACATACCACTGCACACCTGTTCAAAAAGCAACGCCGGCTGACAACCGAAGAGATCATACTCCATTGTCGCGAACAAGTGGTCAAGGTTAGGGAATATGCGGTTGAATTCAAAGGTATCGGGGTACCAGTAGCTCAAAAGTGACATCTGCACCACCACGCGCAAATAGCGTGTTGCCACCGAGGGGAACTTCGTGTAGAGATATATCACCACGAACGTGCCGAACGCAACGAGGAAACGCCCCATGAGCATTGCCTGCGGGTCGTTAAGCCTATTGAAGAATATGATTATTAGTAGTGTAGTGAAGATATTGTAGAGCAAGTTGAGCTTCTCTACAGCGAGGAACTTTATCTCGACCTCCTCGCGTTTGATCAGATTTATAGCCATTTTTCTTTCTTATACCAGTTAATACTCTCCTTGACACCGGCCTCAAGCGGGTAGTCAATCGTGAACCCGAGCTCACGCTCAATGGGCGTGGTGTCACAGAGCCAGTTCCTCTGTTTCATAATCTTGTACTTATCACCGTTTAGCGTTGCAGGCTTGCCGGTCAGGCGCGACAGCCACCCAGCACAGAGCGAGATGACACGCAAAAGCCACAACGGTGCCTTGATGTGGAGGACACGCCTTACACCCAGCTCACGCTGTATGAGGTCACTGAACGCACGGCTGTCATATCCCTGCGGGTCGCTCACAAAATAGCAACGTCCATCGACAGGCTTCTCAATTGACAGGTACACGGCCTTAACAAGATCCTTCACATAGATGAACGTGATGACCTGCGGCCTGTACCCTACCGAGAAATCGACGTGGTTCTTTATGCTCACGGCCATTTGGAAGTAGTCGCGCTCACGAGGGCCATACACCCCTGTCGGGCGCAGGATTACATAAGGGAACACCACGTTCTCCTGTATATACCTCTCGGCAAGCAGCTTGCTCTTGCCGTATGCCGTGTTCGGCGCAGGCACGTCACTCTCCTTTATGGGGAGATAAGGCATCTCCTCGTGCTGTGGCCCGTAGATGCTCAGCGAACTCATATAAATAAACTTACGCGGTTGCATTCCAAGCCCGGAAAGAGCATCTACAAGATTCCTTGTACCCTCGTAGTTTACCCTGTAGAAATCATCCTTGTCAAGACACTTTGTAACACCCGCCGCATGCACGATATAATCCCATGCACCATGAACGGCCATGAATGCCTTCAACTGCTCCACAAGCCTGTCCTTGTCCAAGAAATCAAGTTCAACGAAGTTTATACGGCTGTCGGCCAGCAGTTTACGGCTACTGCTTCCACGCACACCGGCCCAGACGTCAAGCCCCCTTTCGAGACCCTCCTCTACAATAAAACTGCCGATAAAGCCACTTGCGCCGGTAACAAGGATTTTCATTTCAGGATTTTTTGATTTGTTTGCAAAGATAGTGAAAGGCGAGTGAAGGACAAAGCGAGCTTGCCCGATTTTCATTCCGAGCCGCATCCTATCTTCGAGGTTTACCGCAGAGATACATACAAACGAGCGAGATATAAGACCATCCATGAAAAAAAAGCGGACAAACCGCACATAATGCCATTTTATTGTTAACTTAGCAACAGATAAAAATTACTGTTATGGCAAAGAAAGGTGGCAAAGGCAAAAGCCGGATAAATAAGAACACGCTTGTGGAGATGCTTGTATCGCTCTTCAACCGCAGTGAGGGACGCATGATAAGCCCAAAGGAGATATTCAAGGAGCTGGGTCTCACATCAACATCGGCAAGGACGTTGTGCGTGCACATCCTTGACGACATGGTCTTTGACGGCTACCTCATGGAGCCCGAGTTCAGGAAATATGTACTTGCCGACAACACATCAATGCTGTTCGGTACATTCTCGCGCAACAAGGACGGCTACAACGAGTTCTACCCCGAGGACAGCAGTGAGCCGGTACTCATCAGCGAGCGCAACTCGGCACACGCACTCACCGACGACCTTGTACGCGTGGCGCTCTTCGCCCGCCGTAGAGGCCGTGGACGCGAAGGCGAGGTGGTGGAGATTGTAAAGCGTGTGCATGACACATTCGTCGGCGAACTGCACGTAGAGAAACACTACGCTTTCCTCATTACCGAGAACCGCCTTATGCCTAACGACATATTCATTCCAAAGGACTTGCTCAAGGGTGGCAAGAACGGCGACAAAGCCGTTGTCAAGCTCCTTGAATGGCCATTGGACAGCAAGAACCCCGTGGGCAAGGTCATTGACATACTTGGCAAAAGCGGAGAGAACAACGCCGAAATGAACGCCATCCTGGCCGAATATGGCTTGCCGTACAAGTACCCCGAGGCTGTCGAGGAGGCCGCTGCCCAGTTGCCGACAGACATAACCGAGGAAGAGATAGCAAAGCGTGAGGACTTCCGTGACGTCACCACATTCACAATTGACCCCGTGGATGCCAAGGACTTTGACGACGCGCTCTCCATTCGCCCTGCAGGCGAAGGAGTATGGGAGGTCGGCGTACACATCGCCGACGTGTCGCACTACGTCACCGAGGGAAGCATAATAGACAAGGAGGCGTTCAAACGCGCCACATCAATATACCTTGTCGACCGCACAATACCGATGCTCCCCGAGCGACTCTGCAACTTCCTGTGCTCATTGCGCCCCAACGAGGAGAAGTTGAGCTACTCGGTAATCTTTGACATAAACGAAAAGGCCGAGGTATTGAAATCACGCATAACCCGCACTGTGATAAACAGCAACCGAAGGTTCAGCTACGAGGAGGTGCAGGAGATCATCGAGAAGGGCGAGGGCGAGTACTACGATGAGATAAAGGTGCTGAACACCATCGCACAGAAGATGCGCGAGAAGCGCTTCCAGGCCGGAGCAATTGACTTCCAGCAGGCCGAGGTAAGGTTCCGTCTCGACGAGAACGGCAAGCCGCTGTCGGTATACTTCAGCGAGAGCAACGAGTCACACCAGCTCATCGAGGAGTTCATGCTCCTTGCCAACAGGACCGTGGCCGAGAAGATCGGACGCAAGACTGCCCTCAACAAGAACCCCAAGACATTCGTATACCGTATACACGACGAGCCAAACCCCGAGAAGCTATCGATGCTCTCGAAGTTCGTCACCAAGCTGGGTTACAAGATGAAGGGTGCATCGGGCCGCACCACATCGGCATCGGCACTCAACCACCTGTTGAAGGACATCCACGGCACCAAGGAGCAGAATGTCATTGAGCAGATATCGTTGCGCACGATGCAGAAGGCGCGCTACTCTACCGAGAACATCGGCCACTACGGCCTTGCGTTCAGGTACTACTCGCACTTCACATCACCCATACGCCGTTACCCCGACCTTCTTGTGCACCGCCTGTTGCACCGCTACCTCACCCTTGAGGCACGCACAGTGAGCAAGCCAAAGTACGAGGACCTCTGTGACCACTGCTCGGCACAGGAGCAGGTTGCCGCAAATGCCGAACGCGCAAGCATCAAGTACAAACAGGTGGAGTTCATGAGCGAGCACATCGGTGAGGAGTACAGCGCCGTAATCAGCGGTGTGACCGAATGGGGACTCTATGCCGAGATCAACGACAACAAGTGCGAGGGCATGATACCTATGCGAACACTGCAGGACGACTACTACGAGTTCGACGATGCCAACTACTGCATCATTGGACGCCGTACCCGCCGCAAGTTCACCATCGGTGACCCGGTGCGCATACGCATTGTACGTGCCAACCTCGACCGCAAGCAGCTCGACTTCGAGCTTGTAGAGAAATAAGAAGCAGTCCATATCATTTTGAGCGAAGCGAAAAATCCCATAAGAGACAGGCTG
>JAFYWE010000072.1 GCA_017558165.1 Bacteroidaceae bacterium | reverse complement strand
GGAGTGTACTTTATCTTCTGCTTCAGTGGCAGGTCCATCTTGTATAGCCTGTCTATCTTTATTCTTTTGCCTTTTACAAGTGATGCTGCGCTTTTCTTTTCCTCCTTGCTGCAGTCCCTGCAACGGAACAGCGTGGACATGCAGTCTATGCAACGTAGCAGAATCCTGTCGGCATCGTTCTCGAGTTCCTTTATTGATGCGACCTTGTCGTGTAGGGTGGCGAGGTTGCGGAACAGGAAGTATGATGACTTTGACGAGTGGCTGTTGCTTATGCTGCCGTCGTTGTCATAGTAGTAGTAGAAACCGCAGTCCGAGTAGTATACATTCTCGCAGCTGCTGAATAGGATCGGGGTGATGAGCGTGTCCTCGAATACCTCTCCCTCGGGGTAGCGCACGAACATGAACATGTCGGCACGGTATATCTTGTTCCATGCGAAGCAGTGCTCATAGCCCTGACGTTTTACCCAGTCGTTGAAGATGTTCTCGTTGCCCGACACCTTCTCGGGCTTGAATGAGATTATCTGGTTCCTTGGTGATTCGTAGTACTTGTGTACTGGGAATTCAAGGATGTCGATATCCGGGTTGTTGCGCAGGATGTTCATGTTGTAGTAGTATGTTCCTGATGCAACGGCGTCATCGCCGTCGACAAATGTGATGTATTCGCCTCGGGCAGCCGCTATGCCGGCATTGCGTGCCGATGACAGTCCGCCGTTCTTCTTGTGTATGACTTTTACCTTGTCGCACTCCTGCGCGTAGCGGTCGCATATCGCACCACAGTTGTCGGGTGAACCGTCGTCAACGAGAATGAGCTCATAGTCTGTATATGTCTGTTGCAGGATGCTCTCTATGCATCGTTGCAGATATCGTCTTACCTTGTATACGGGAACTATTATGCTTAGCTTCATTTCTGTTGATGTGTTTCGGTTTTTGTGTACCCTTTGGGTTTAATCGGGCTATCGGTAAGCGCTTTTGTTCATTTGTGGCGTCTCATCGGTGCCTATATTCGCAAAGATAGTAAATTCGGAATTAATATTGCATAAAAAATCCATTAAAATGAAATATTTGTTTGTATACCTCCTTGGCTCTTCAAGCTGGCTGTTTTGCTTGTCTATATATGTTTTTTTTACTATCTTCGCAAGAATTATGCGCGGGCTGGTGCCTGCGGTCTGTTTTTGCTTGATTTCATGGATAGGGGCAACGAAAATAAGGACAAGAAGGTAGGCTATAGGCATACTATCAAATATCTGGGTATCTTTGGCGGTGCCCAGGGCTTCTCTATGCTTCTGAACATGCTGCGCACGAAGATAACGAGTGTGTTACTTGGCGTAGCGGGTCAGTCAATCATAGCGCTGTCGAACCGTACCATACAGATGTTCTGTGACCTCACTGGTCTTAGCCTCGCTTTCAGTGCCGTGCGCCGTATGTCCGATGCGTACAGCAATGGAGATGAGGCGGTCGTGGAACATTGCGTGAAGGTGGTGCGCAGCATCGCTTTCCTTACGGGCTTGCTCGGTACCTTGCTCATGCTTGCCGTGACGCCGTTCATCAGTGAGTGGATATTCGATGCCTCAAGCGGTTATTATCTCGCAAAGCTGCTGATGCTCTCTCCTGTGGTCTTCATGATGGCCGTGTCCAATGGCGAGCTCGCCATATTGCGCGGAACAAGACGGCTCAACAAGGTGGCTGCATACTCCTTGGCGGTCTCGGTTATTTCGTTGCTGGTCTCGGCTCCGCTCTATATTTTCATAGGTCCTGGAGGTGTCTTCCCTGCGATATTCGTGACAGCATTCTTCCAGATGTGTGTGTTGCTCTATTTCACCATACCTCATTACAGATACCGTGTGTCGCCTTTCTCGTTGAGGCTTGTGCGCGAGGGACTTGATATGGTGAAGATGGGTGCCGGCTACATATTCGCCTCAATCCTCACCTCATCGGCTATGTGGCTCATATGTGCCTTGCTGTCCGACCTTGGCGACGGTGAGAGTGCCGGTCTTTTCAGTGCCGCTTTCGTCATGATTACCCTTTTGCCGGGAATACTCTTCGCTGCGCTCGATTCGGAGTATTATCCACGTCTATCTGGCGTGGCCTCAAACGGTGAGGTCCGTAACAGGATGGTGAACGAACAGGTCGAGGTGCAGCTGCTTGTGCAGTCGCCCCTTCTCCTGGCCTTTATTGTGGCAATGCCGGTGCTGGTGCCTCTTTTCTATGATGCGGAGTTCGTTCCGGCAATTGCGATGGCGCAGTTTGCCATGTTCGGAATGTTCATGCGTACAATGACTTATCCCATATCGTTCTTGCCTCTTGTCAATAACGATACCCTTATATTCGTTATTCTTGAGACTGTGTACAGTGTGATGCTGGTGACCCTTGTGGTGCTCGGATTCCAATATTACGGCTATGTGGGCGTTGGTGTGGGAATGGCTCTGGCGCATACATTTGATTTTGTGGCAGTGTACGTCGTAACCCGTGTCAGGTACGGAATGTCACTCTCTGCCGATGCTGTGCGTGGTTTCCTGTTGCAGTTCCCTCTGTTTGTGGCGGTAATAATTGTCGCTATGATGGGATGCGATGGCTGGTGTTACTGGGTGGCTGGCGGAGCGGGTGTGCTGCTGTCGGCATTGGCTACATTCCATATGTTCGGACGCATGGCGGTACTCCCGGATTCATTGTCACGTGTAGTAAACAAACTTATCAATAGATTTAAGAGATGAGGAATATCATAGCGACATTGATTTTTGCCATATTCTGTTCAGTCTCGCCGTCAAAAGCACAGCAGAACGGAGCGCTGTTCTCGTCTCCATTTGATTTCGAACTGATGTTGAGCGGGAATTTCGGAGAGCTCCGTTCAAACCATTTCCATTCTGGTATAGATTTCAAGACTCAAGGTGTCGTGGGCAAGCCCATACGTTGCATTGCCGACGGATACATCTCGCGTGCCACGGTACAGGCTGGTGGCTATGGGTTGGCATTGTATGTGATGCACGATAACGGATATATGACTGTCTATGGGCATCTTGACCGTTTTCCGGCCGAAGTCCACAAGCGTGTACGCGAGTACCAGTACAATAATGAGACCTTTATGGTTGACATCTCCTTTGCTCCCGATGAGATTAGGGTATCAAGGGGTGAGGTGCTTGCCTATGCCGGAAATACTGGCTATTCATTCGGTCCTCATCTCCATTTCGAGGTCCGTGATTCGACAGGTGAGGAACTATATGACCCAATGCTCTTCTTTGCCGGCAGGCTCAAGGATACCCGCAAGCCTGTGGCAACCGCGATTGCCGTCTATCCGTTGGATGGCTACGGTGTTGCCGACGACTCGTCTGCCTCAAGAGTTCTTGCCGTGCGTAACGGTACGCTTGCCGATACCATATCTGTGTGGGGTAGGGTAGGCTTCGGTATCAAGGCGCTTGATTATATGGACGGCACGTCCAACAAGTACGGCGTCTGCCGTGTGGAACTCTTTGTCGATGACAGCCTGCGCTTTGATAGCAGAATGGAGCAGTTTTCATTCGGTGAGACAAGGCTCATAAACGCTTGGGCCGATTATGCGAGATACGTTGACAAGGGAGAATGGTTTCTGCGCTCGTTCATTCTTGGCAACAACCCTTTGCGCGCGCTTGAGGCCGATGCTTGCCGTGGTGTGATAAATTTCAACGAGGAACGCCTGTATAAGGTGGAGTATCGTTTGAGCGACTATCATGGGAATACCAGTGTATACAGGTTCAATGTGCGTGGAACAAGGCAGGATATCCCGCCTTATGCCAGCGAGGGACACTATCTGCTGTGGTTCCTGAACAATGCGTTGCTCTATGACGGCGTGCGTCTGGATATCCCTGCCGGTGAGCTTTTTGAAAGTAGGGGCATTGAGGTGGGGATTGTCGATGGCGAGTACGGTGTCTCACGCCGTTATACGTTCGGTAGCGAGCCAATCCCTCTATGGCATGGTGCGGGGTTGTCCATCAGGGTCGATTCCATGGCGGTTGACAGCTCAAGACTTTATATAAAGCGTATTACTAAGAAAGGCGGTTATTCAGTCGGTGGAAAATATGCTGATGGCCGTATAAGTACCGATGTCAATGCCTTGGGTACTTTCGAGGTGGCGGTGGATACCGTGCCTCCGCGTATATCTGCGGTGAAGGAGGGTGCCTGGGCGCGTAACGGCAAGGTCGTATTTGCGGTGTCGGACAAGGAAACGTCGCTGAAATCGTTCCGTGGAACATTGGGTGGCCGTTTCATCCTGTTCAAGTACAGCAGCAAGAACGGTCGTCTGGAGCTTGACCTCAAAGCTGAGGGTGTCTCACGCGGTGTGCATCAGTTGCGTCTGGAGCTGGTCGATGCGTGCGGGAACGTAAGGGTATTTGAGAAAAAAATTAGATATTGAAAAATTGAACTATTATGAGAAAATTTGGATTTTTGTTTATGGCGTTGGTACTCCTGGCTTCAGCGGCTGAGGCTTGTACCAATTTCCTTGTCGGCAAGAAGGCTTCTGCCGACGGTTCGGTGTTCATCTCATACAGTGCCGACAGCTACGGTATGAGCGGTTTTGTTGCGCATTTCCCAGCGGCGGTTCATCCCGAGGGTACCATGCGCGAGATCTACAACTGGGATTCGGGCGACTACCTCGGTGTAATCCCAGAGGCGCGTGTTACATACAACGTGCTCGGTAATATCAACGAGCATCAGGTTGCCATTGCCGAGACTACTTTCGGCGGTCGCGAGGAGTTGGTGGATACAACCGGTATCCTTGACTACGGTAGCCTCATCTATATCGCTCTCCAGCGTTCACGTACAGCACGTGAGGCTATCGATGTAATCACGTCGCTCGTGGCCGAGTATGGTTACTACAGTAGCGGCGAGAGCTTCTCTATTGCCGATCCGAATGAGGCTTGGATCCTTGAGATGGTGGGTAAGGGCGGTAAGGAGAAGGGTGCCGTGTGGGTTGCAGTGCGCATCCCTGATGACTGTATCTCGGCTCATGCAAACCAGTCACGTATCCGCAAGTTCGACATGAAGGACAAGGAGAACGTCCGTTATTCAAAGGATGTTATCAAGTTCGCACGCAAGATGGGTTACTTTGACGGCAAGGACGAGGATTTCGACTTCGCTGCAGCATATTGTCCAGCCGATTTCGGTGGCCTTCGCTATTGCGACGCACGCGTATGGAGCTTCTTCAACATGTTTGGCGAGGAGGATATGACAAAGTATCTCGCATGGGCGTCGGGTGATGCTACAGCCGAGCCTATGCCTCTTTACATGAAGCCTAAGGCTCCTCTCTCTCTCCAGGATATGCAGCGCGGAATGCGTGACCACTACGAGGGTACTCCATTCGATGTTACCAAAGATCTTGGTGCGGGTCCATACTGCATGCCATACCGTCCGTCTCCATTGAGCTTCAAGGTCGATGGCAAGGAGTATTTCAACGAGCGTCCTATCTCTACATTCCAGACTGCCTTCACATTCGTGGCACAGCTCCGTAGCTGGCTCCCCAACGCTGTGGGTGGCGTTATGTGGTTCGGTACCGATGATGCGAACATGGTCGTGTTCACACCGGTATATTGCTGCTCGACAACAGTTCCCGACTGCTACAAGGAGCAGTATGCCGATCCTGTTGTCTTCTCTTGGAAGTCTTCATTCTGGGTGTTCAACTGGGTTGCCAACATGATCTATCCGAAGTACTCTCTCGTAATCGATGACATGCGTGCCGTACAGGGTGCTCTTGAGAGCGATATCTACGAGCAGAGCAAGGAGGTTGAGGCTGAGGCTCTCGCAGTCATCAAGTCATCTCCCAAGTATGCGGTGAGTCTGCTCACTGACTACACCTGCAACAGCGCCGAGAAGGCTCTTGCCGAGTGGAAGGCTTTCGGTGAGAAGGTTATCGTGAAGTATAACGACCTCGCGGTGAAGGAGGAGAAGAACGGCAAGGTGGTACGTGGCAAGACCGGTCTTGTAGGCAAGATGAAGCGTCCGGGCTATCCACAGGAGTATCTCAAGGAGGTCGTTAAGCAGACCGGTGACAAATATCTCATTCCGCAAGCAAAATAAGCCGATAATTGTTGTTTATCCGAATAATTAATTAAATTTGCAGTTCAGTAGAACTGACATTAATTTAATAACTTACAATAATATGGATCAGGAATTGATTAAAATGGTAACGGAAAAGGCTACAGAGTGGCTTTCTCCTGCTTTTGACGAAGAGACACAGAAGGAAGTCAAGGCTATGTTGGATAACGAGGACAAGACTCCTCTTATCGATGCCTTCTACCGTGAGCTTGAGTTCGGTACAGGTGGTCTGCGCGGTATCATGGGCGCCGGTAGCAACCGTATGAACATCTATACAGTGGGTAAGGCTACACAGGGTTTGGCCAACTACCTCAACGAGTGCTTCAAGGATCTGGAGCAGATTTCAGTAGTGGTAGGTCACGACTGCCGTAACAACAGCCGTCTGTTTGCCGAGATCTCAGCGAACATCTTCTCTGCTAATGGTATCAAGGTTTATCTCTTTGAGGATCTTCGTCCGACTCCAGAGATCTCTTTTGCAATCCGTCACCTCGGTTGCCAGAGCGGTGTGAACATCACAGCCAGCCATAACCCAAAGGAGTACAACGGTTACAAGGCATACTGGGATGATGGTGCGCAGATGCTTGCTCCACACGATGTGAACACAATCAAGCACGTCGAGAGCGTTAAGGTCGAGGATATCAAGTTCCAGGGCAATCCTGCACTTATCGAGGTTATCGGTGAGGAGGTTGACAACGCTTTCCTTGATGCTGTCAAGGGCTTGGTTATTGACCCTGAGGTAATCGAGCGTCACAAGGACCTCAAGATCGTGTATACTCCAATCCACGGTTGCGGTCGCGTGCTCATTCCAGCGTCATTGCGTCGTTGGGGCTTCGAGAACATCCACTGCGTAGAGGAGCAGATGGTAAAGGATGGTAACTTCCCTACAGTAGTATCTCCTAACCCGGAGAACCCTGAGGCCATGACTATGGCCGTTGAGCTTGCAAAGAAGATTGACGCCGATCTGGTGATGGCTTCTGACCCTGATGCCGACCGTCTTGCGATCGCTTGCAAGAACAGCAACAACGAGTGGATGATCATCAACGGTAACCAGACATGTATGATGTTCCTCTACTATATCATCACCCAGTACACAAAGTTGGGCAAGATGACAGGTAGCGAGTTCGTTGTAAAGACCATCGTTACTACTGAGGTTATCAAGAGCATTGCCGAGAAGAATAACCTCAAGATGTATGACTGCTACACCGGCTTCAAGTGGATTGCCAAGGTTATCCGCGACAACGAGGGTATTGCAAAGTACATCGGTGGTGGTGAGGAGAGCTTTGGCTTCCTTGCCGAGGACTTCTGCCGTGACAAGGATGCCGTTTCGGCTTGTAGCCTTATTGCCGAGGTTGCCGCATGGGCAAAGGACAACGGCAAGAGTCTCTATGAGTTGCTTATGGATATCTATGTAGAGTACGGTTTCTCTAAGGAGGTAACAGTGAACGTAGTCAAGCCTGGTAAGAGCGGTGCTGATGAGATCCGTCAGATGATGGAGAACTTCCGCGCTAATCCTCTCAAGGAGATGGCCGGCGAGAAGGTTGTATGCTACAAGGACTTCAAGGCAATGAAGCAGGTTGATGTTGACGGCAACGTTACAGACATCGATATGCCGGAGCCATCAAACGTGTTGCAGTACTTCACAGAGAGCGGTCACAAGGTTTCCGTACGTCCTTCGGGCACTGAGCCCAAGATCAAG
>JAFYWE010000071.1 GCA_017558165.1 Bacteroidaceae bacterium | reverse complement strand
GATAGAGAACACGCGCATATCTGTAGGGTTGGCAAGCTCCTCGTCGAGGTTGTCGAAGTGTGTGTGCTCGTTACCTACGAAACCGTGCATACCCTGACCAATCATACGCAAGCCCTTCTGGATTACCTCCTCGAAGCTGCGACCGATTGACATGATCTCACCTACTGACTTCATGCTTGAACCGATCTGACGTGATACGCCGGCGAACTTTGTCAAGTCCCAACGTGGGATCTTACAGATGAGGTAGTCAAGGTCTGGTGCCTTGTATGCGCTGTTTGGTGTGCCCATCTCGCCAATCTCGTCGAGTGTGTAGCCAAGAGCGATCTTTGCTGCCACAAATGCGAGAGGATAACCTGTTGCCTTTGATGCGAGAGCTGATGAGCGGCTGAGACGTGCGTTAACCTCGATTACGCGGTAGTCGTTTGTCTCGGCATTGAATGCGTACTGGATGTTACACTCACCGACGATACCCAAGTGACGGATAGCCTTCACTGAGATCTCCTGCATGAACTTGACCTGCTCTGGTGTGAGTGAGCATGTTGGAGCAACAACGATTGACTCACCGGTGTGGATGCCGAGTGGGTCGAAGTTCTCCATGCTTGCTACAGTGAAGCAGTGGTCGTTGGCGTCGCGGATAACCTCGAACTCAATCTCCTTCCAACCCTTGAGTGACTCCTCAACAAGAATCTGGTTAGAGAAGGTAAATGCACTCTCGGCAAGCTCCTTGAAGCTCTCCTCGTCCTTGCAGATACCGCTACCCAAACCACCGAGTGCGTATGCTGAACGGACCATTACAGGGAAACCGATGCGGTGTGCAGCAGCAAGAGCATCTTCCATTGTCTCTACAGCCTGGCTCACAGGAGTCTTCATTGGAATCTCATCGAGCTTCTTGACGAAGAGGTCACGGTCCTCGGTGTACATGATGGCCTCGACTGATGTACCGAGTACCTTTACACCATACTTCTCAAGAATACCCTTCTGATAGAGCTCGGTACCGCAGTTGAGAGCAGTCTGTCCACCGAATGCGAGCAGAATACCGTCGGGGCGCTCCTTCTTGATAATCTCCTCTACATTGTGTATGTCAACAGGAAGGAAGTATACCTTGTCGGCAATACCCTCCGATGTCTGGATTGTTGCTACGTTAGGGTTGATCAACACTGACTGGATACCCTCCTCGCGGAGTGCCTTCAAAGCTTGTGAACCCGAGTAGTCGAACTCTCCGGCCTGGCCAATGCGCAATGCACCTGAACCAAGCAATAACACCTTTTTCAATTTCTCTTTCATAGCCATATTATATTATTTTACCTATTATTTATATAAATACTTCTCGTAGTGATAAACAAACGCCTCGTTTACAAGACGGTTACCGCCGGGGGTTGGATAGATACCGCTGAAGTACCAGTCGCCAAGGTGGTTGGGGCAAGCATCGTGCAGGCCGGTGAGGCTCTGGAACACGAGCTCCAGGTCGGCGTTGAGGTCAACGGGTTTCAACATATCGGCAATCTTGCGGGAAATCTCATCGGCTGTAAACGGCTGATAGATGGCGCGTGTGCAGTTGACCTGCTCGGCATCGGGCTTACGGAGTTCCTCAAGACAAGCTCTGTATGTCTCGTCAATGAGTGAGCGCTTGCCGTTCTCATAGAGCAGTTCAAGAGCAGCCTTGAAAGCCACGAAGTGGTCGAACTTCTCCATGTCGATACCGTAATAGTCGGGGTAACGGATCTGTGGGCTTGATGAAACAACCACAATCTTCTTGGGCTCAAGACGATCGAGGATGTTGAGGATGTTCTGCTTCAAGGTTGTACCGCGCACGATACTGTCATCAATAACGACAAGGTTGTCAACCTTTGGCCTTACAGTTCCATAAGTAATGTCATAAACGTATGATGCAAGGTCGTTGCGTTTGTCGGTTGTCGAGATGAACGTACGCATCTTGATATCCTTGTTGGCAACCTTCTCCTGGCGAACCTTCTTTGTGACAATGGCATTGAGCTCCTCGGGGGTAAACTGCTTGCCCGAGTTTATTTCTCTGATCTTCCACTCGTCGAGATGCTCCTGCATACCCTCAACCATTCCATAGAATGCCATTTCGGCAGTATTGGGGATGAATGAGAAGACTGTGTTGTCAAGGTCATAGTTGATAGCCTTGAGAATCTGCTCCTTGAGGTTTGCGCCAAGCTTCTTGCGCTCGGTATAGATATCGCCGTCGTTTCCGCGGCTGAAATAGATGCGTTCAAATGAACATGGCAGGAATGCCTTCTGTGGGATAATCTGCTCACTGCGTATCTCGCCACGCTTGTTCACGATGAGTGCCTCGCCCGGTTTGAGCTCAATGACCTCCTCGGCCTTCAGGTTCATAGCGGTCTGCAAGGCAGCACGCTCACTTGCCATGGTAAATATCTCATCGTTTGCATACCAATAGGCTGTACGCACGCCCCATGGGTCGCGCATTGCAAACATCTCGCCACTACCGGTAACGCCGCAGAATACATAACCGCCATCGAGTATAGGAGTTGATGTACGCAAGACGTTTGCAACATCCATGCGGTCCTCGATTGCATTGGTAATATCCATTCCTGTGAAGCCTTCGGCCTCGCACTCCTTGAACAGGCGCTCTACTTCACGGTCGAGACGGTGTCCCATAAGTTCGAGCATGATATATGTATCGGCATATACGCGTGGGTGCTGACCGCGTGACACAAGTTCGCGGAAGACTTCCTCGACATTGGTTATGTGGAAGTTACCGCAAAGAGCAAGGTTCTTTGCTCTCCAGTTGTTGCGGCGCAGGAATGGGTGTACATACTGCATACCGGTCTTTCCTGTAGCCGAATAGCGCAAGTGGCCCATATAGAGCTCACCGGCAAAGCCAAAATGGCGATAGGCATAGTTGGCGTTGTTCTTCATCTCCTTTGGATGTGAAGCAAGGCTCTTGTTGGCCAAGTCAAACACCTCGGAAATAGCGCCAGAGCCCTCTGCTCTTTCACGGAACATATAATCCTCGCCCGGAGAAGCCTTGAGCTTTACACAGGCAATACCCGCGCCCTGCTGGCCGCGGTTATATTGTTTGTTCATCAAGAGGAACAATTTATTCATACCATAAGCCCATGTACCATACTTTTCCTGGTAATAGTTCAAGGGTTTACGCAAGCGAATCATCGCAACGCCACATTCATGTAACAGTGGTTCCATAATCTTTCAAATAATTTCCGCTAATATACAAAAAAAGTCGTTTCAAACGAAACGACTATAATAAAATCACACAAAATTAATGCCAATAGTGAAACAAACAGGGGCAAAAACGGCAACGGGACTCTTTTTGCATCCCGCACAACCGATATTTTTAATTGCTCCGTGTTTCATCTCCTTCTATTTTTACGGCGCGAAGGTACTAAAAAATAATGACACGAAGAACAATTTTATACTATAAATTATTAAATAAATAACAAAGAAGCGGAATGGCCGGTCAACGCCCATTCCGCTTCGTATGGTTTCACGTTTACTTTGTACCGAAAATTCTGTCGCCGGCATCGCCCAGACCGGGGAGGATGTAGTTCTTTTCGTTGAGGCCATCATCAACCGAAGCAACATAGATATCCACGTCGGGGTGCTGTTCCTCGACAGCCTTCACGCCCTGAGGAGATGCCACCAGACACATGAGACGTATGTGGTTGAATCCATCGGCCTTGAGGCGGGAAATGGCATCGCACGCACTGCCACCTGTTGCAAGCATCGGATCGGTAAGGAACACTGCACGATCCTTGTTTGCGGGCATCTTGTAGTAATAGAAGACAGGCTTGCAGGTAACCTCGTCACGATAAAGGCCAATATGGCCGATACGTGCAGAAGGGATAAGCTTGGTCAAGCCATCGACCATTCCAAGACCGGCTCTGAGAATTGGAACGATGACCACCTTCTTGCCGGCAATCTTAGGAGCATTCATGGACATAAGCGGAGTTTCAATCTCCTCATAGGTCAAAGGCATGTCACGGGTAATCTCATAACCCATCAACATTGAAATCTCATCGAGCAGTGTACGGAACTTCATTGTAGAAGTCTCCTTTTTGCGCATGATACTCAACTTGTGCTGCACCAACGGGTGGTCTATAATGTGTAAAGCCATAGTAATTTTATTTATGGTTAGTAATCAAACTCATGTCTGCAGGCGTAAAACGCCCATTCCAAAATGGTTTGAGCGCAAATGTAGCATATATTTTCGAAAATCCTTATTTTTTCAATTCATTTTTATACTTTTGCGACATTCGCATTCAATTCACTTCATTTAAAACAATACTATGAAAAAGGAAAACAGTCCTGAAAACAACACCAACAAGAGCAACAACGAGCTCGGCCTGTTCAAGAAGACCATTGTTGGCGCACAGTTCCTGTTTGTAGCATTCGGCGCAACGGTACTGGTACCACTTCTGGTTGGCCTTGACCCATCAGTTGCCCTTTTCACAGCCGGTGTGGGTACATTGATCTTCCATGCCGTCACCAAAGGAAAAGTTCCCATATTCCTGGGAAGCAGTTTCGCATTCATCGCGCCAATCATAAAAGCCACCGAGCTTTATGGCATGCCAGGCACATTGTGCGGCCTTGTGGCTGTGGGTGCGGTATATGGCCTGATGAGCGCACTGGTACGCCTGCGCGGAGTGAACTTCATAACAAACCTGTTCCCTCCAATCGTTGTAGGCCCTGTAATCATGCTCATCGGTCTGTCATTGGCCGGCACTGGAGTTGACATGGCCAAGGCGAACTGGCCGCTTGCAATCACAGCACTGGTAACCACCGTTGCTGTTTCACTGTTTGCAAAAGGATTATTGAAGCTTATCCCCATCTTTGCAGGTATTATCGTGGGTTACATCGCAGCCACCATTTTCGGCCTGGTAGATTTTCAGCCCGTTGCCGAAGCTGCATGGTTTGCATTGCCACAATTCGTAAGACCCGAGTTCTGCTGGGAGGCCATAGTATTCATGATTCCTGTTGCCATAGCCCCCGTGATTGAGCACATTGGCGACGTATATGCCATCAACGAGGTTACAGGAAAGGATTTCGCAAAAGACCCCGGATTACACCGCACAATGCTTGGCGACGGACTTGCTTGCGCCGCAGCCTCATTCATCGGTGGTCCTCCGGTAACTACATATTCCGAGGTTACAGGCGCCGTTTCGCTCACAAAGATATCTGACCCTGCAGTGCTTCGCATAGCAGCCGTTTTCGGTATCCTCTTTTCAGTAATAGGCAAGATGAGCGCACTGCTCAAGACTATCCCCGGATCTGTCCTTGGCGGTATCATGCTGTTGCTTTTCGGTACAATTGCATCGGTAGGCATCAACACCTTGATAAAGAACAAGGTTGACATGGGCGAGACACGCAATCTGGTGATTGCATCACTCATTCTCATCCTTGGCATTGGTGGTGCCGAGATGGCATTCGGCGGAATGACAATTGGCGGAATAGGTCTGGCAGCACTTGTCGGCGTAATCCTGAACCTGATTATCCCAAAGAGCAAGGCTAATTGATATTGCATATTGCAAAACAAACGACAACGGGACGGCATTGCCGTCCCGTTGTCGTTTATAGCATGTATAAGTATCAGCCTACATAATTCTTGTGGAACTCAACCACTGCCTCTATACCCTTGCGGAAGATATCAAGATTGAAATTCTCGTTTGGCGAGTGGATTGCATCGCTCTCCAGACCAAAGCC
Source organism: Bacteroidaceae bacterium (assembly GCA_017558165.1). GTDB lineage: Bacteria > Bacteroidota > Bacteroidia > Bacteroidales > Bacteroidaceae > HGM04593. Next base: position 1,537 of record JAFYWE010000071.1, on the reverse strand, counting down.
CATGAGAATTGTCTTCACACCAAGGATCTTCTCGAAATCGCTGATGATGGGGATGCTTCCGCCACGGCGAACAGCGAGAGGTTTCTTGCCGAAAGCCTTCTCAAAACCGGCCTCGGCAGCCTTGTATGCAGGCAATGTGATTGGGCACAAGTAGCCCTGACCGCCATGCATTGGAGTAACCTTTACCTTCACACACGCAGGAGCGATAGAGTTGAAATAGTCGACAAACTGCTGCGAAATCTTCTCGTGATCCTGGTTCGCAACAAGGCGGCAAGAGAGCTTGGCATAAGCCTTTGAAGGGAGCACAGTCTTGCTACCCTCGCCAGTATATCCGCCCCAAATACCACAGACATCAAACGATGGACGACAGCTGTTGCGTTCAAGGGTTGAATAACCTTTCTCGCCACGCAGATCGTTGACCTCAATTGCAGCCTTGTATTTCTCCTCATCAAAAGGAATGGATGCAATCATATCACGCTCGGCCTTTGACATCTCCTCAACATCGTCATAGAATCCGGGGATAGTAATGCGGCCATCGGCATCGGTCATCTTTGCAATCATCTCGCAAAGAACGTTGATGGGGTTGGCAACAGCACCACCGAAGTGACCTGAATGCAGGTCGCGGTTAGGACCGGTAACCTCTACTTCCCAATATGCGAGTCCGCGCAATCCGGTTGTCAGCGAAGGCAATTCTGCGCTGAGCATACTTGTATCGCTCACAAGTATGATATCGGCTTTCAAAAGTTCCTTGTTTTCCTTGAGGAATGCATTGAGGCTTGGAGAACCAATCTCCTCTTCGCCCTCGAAAATGAATTTTACATTATGCTTGAGCAAACCATTCTTGACAACATATTCAAAGGCCTTTGCCTGGATCATCGCCTGACCTTTGTCATCATCGGCACCACGCGCCCAAATGCGGCCATCCTTGACAACCATCTTGAACGGATCGCTGTTCCACAGTTCCAATGGCTCGGCAGGCATCACGTCATAGTGTGAATATACGAGCACTGTTGGCGCAGCAGGGTCAACAATCTTCTCGGCATAGACAAGCGGATTGCCTGTAGAGGGCATAACCTCGGCCTTGTCGACACCCGCCTCAAGAAGCAGTTGCTTCCATCTTTCGGCACACGCTGCGATATCGCCCTTATGCTCAGCCTTTGCACTGATACTTGGAATCTCAATCAATGACTCCAACTCTTTGAGAAAACGTTCCTCGTTCTCCTGTATATACTTCTTTACTTCCATACATGAATTTCATTAATATTATACATTTGCAGGTTCAAAACCCCACAATGACAAAGATAACAACAAACTAACGAGAAAATGCCAAGTTTTTTTGATTATTTTATCCAATTGTATATATCTTTGAGGTAAACATCGAAGATTTTCTGCACTCGCTGCAAAATATTCAAGCAAGCTTGATATTATTTTGCCCGTTTGTATATATCTTTGCAAGAAACAATGCCGAATTAGCTCAGTTGGTAGAGCAACTCATTCGTCCAAAAATTGATAAGGAGGGCTGGGGGAAGGTGAAAGG
>JAFYWE010000070.1 GCA_017558165.1 Bacteroidaceae bacterium | reverse complement strand
CGGCAACGCTGCGCCCGATGCCTCTCTTGTCGTATCGGATGCTTGCGATGCCTTTTGAGGCGAGCCCTTCGGCAAGCATCTTCAGCGAGTTGTTCCTGTAATCGCTCCCGATGGTGTTGCCGTTGTGGTCTGTAGGTCCGCTGCCTGCTATTATGATGACCAGCGGGCATTGGGCGTCGCCGTCGGGCCTCAGCAGGACTCCGTAGATGTCACCCGTAGGGGTGTTTAGTGTCACTTCCTCTTCACCGGCAAAAATGGTCGCGGTGAACAGCAGTGCAAAAAAGAGTGTAATCAGGCGTTTCATGGTTGTTGTTTTTATGCACCCAAAGGGTATTAAAGGCAAAAAAGCCCATAAGGAATTTAAAAAGGGCAGACACTTCGGTCTGCCCTACATGGTTTATAATGTTACATCTTGGAACCGAACTTTCCGCCACCCATCTTGCCACCGGTCTTTGCGCCTCCGGTGCCCTGTGCGGCGAAGATGTTCTCGCCATAGTTGACAGCCTTGAAACCTGCATCCTGCTTGCGGCGGAACGCAATCTCAATGAGCTTGTCAATGAGCGCGGTGAAGTTGATGCCGCTGTACTCCCAGAGGTAGAATGAGAGTGAGCCCGGGATGGTATTGATCTCGTTCACGAAAATCTCGCCTGTAGCCTCGTCGATGATGAAGTCGATGCGGGCAACGCCGTCGCATGAGAGGGCACGGAATGTGTCGCATGCCGCCTTCTGGATAAAGTCGGTGCTCTCCTTAGGAAGGTTCGCTGGAATCTCGCGTACTGTAGACTGCATGCCCTGTGACTGCTTGCCACCGCCGTTCATGTACTTGTCCTGGTATGAGAGAATCTCGCCACTGCGCACAGGAACCTCGCATACCGATGGCTGGCACTCATAGTAGTTACCGAGGACGGCACAGTTCACCTCCTTGAGCTTTTGTACATACTTCTCGATGATCACGCGGCTGGTGAATGAGATTGCGTAGTCTACAGCGTCGAGCAACTCCTCGCGGTTGTGTGCCGCGCGGATACCAACGCTTGAACCGCTGTTCGCAGGTTTTACAATTACCGGGTAACCAAGCTTCTTCTCGATGGCCGCAACGGTCTCCTCCTGCTTGTCGGCCCACTCCTTGTCGCTGAACCAGCAGTAGTCGATTACGGGGATACCGCACTCCTTGAGAATCATCTTCATTGTGATCTTGTCCATACCGTTTGCCGACGCAAGGGTGTTGCATCCTGTGTATGGGATTCCGCAGAACTCCATCACACCCTGGAATGTACCGTCCTCGCAGTTTGTGCCGTGCAGTGCAGGCATAATCACGTCGAGCTTTGTGACTACATCCTTCTGGAACAGACCCTTCTTGGTGCGGTAGAGGTTGGTGTCGCCGTAGATAGGTTTCATGTATACCTCCTCGCACATTGTCATAAGCTTCTTTGTGTCGCGGTAGTTTGCTACATTGAAGAGCGCCTCGCCGGTGTACCACTGGCCCTCCTTGGTGATGTATATCGGGGTGATGTCATACTTCTCTCTGTCCATTGCAGCCATCGCCTGGTTTGCGGTGATGACTGAAATCTCATTCTCGACGGAACGTCCGCCGAAAACAACTCCTACGTTTGTCTTCATTGTGTTATATCGTTTTTTTTGTTCTTTTCTAATTCAAAGGCCCCAAAGCCTGATAGTTCAAAGGCCCAAAAGGGCGTAAAGGGCCGAAAGGGGCTAAAAGGCATATGATTTAATTCCCCTCCCATTATGGGGAGGGTTAGGGTGGGGCTTTTACTTGAAGTTATCGGGCAAATCGTTCTCATAAAGTACCACGTCGCCGGCGCGCAGAATCTGTGCAAGGCGTGCGTGGGCGTGGTTCAGCGAGTCGGCAAGGAAATAGTTGTCTGTGGGCATTCCCATCTCATCTATTCCGCTCTTTATGGCATCGCGGTTCACCGCGTTTACAATTATCGCATAGTCACAGCTTGTGGCTATGGTGCGTCCCAGTTCCTTGTTGGCCTCGGCCTGGCGTGTTCCCATCTCCACGAATCCCGGGGTGATGACAATGCGCTTGTTGCCTTCGTTTACCTTGAAGTTCTTCAGTACCTCAAGTCCCATCTTCGCACCCTGTGGGTTCGAGTTGTATGCGTCATCGAGTACGGTTATGCCGTTAGCGACCTTCATTGAGAGGCGGTGCTCCACTGGCTGCAGGCGGGCAATGGCATTGCGCTGTTTGCTTGCAGGCACGCCAAGGTGGTCGGCCACAGCAATTGCCGCAAGAATGTTCAGCAGGTTGCCTGCGCCCAGCAGACGGCTGCTGTACTGCTCTCCGCCGTTGAGGGTGAACGATACTCCGCCGGCACCATATACAATGTCGCTTGCCTTGTAGTCGCCGTTGCCCTCTGTCGAGTATCTTATGATTCTGCAGTCGCTCTTAATGCCCTTGTAGCTTCTTATGTACTCCGAGTCGAAGTTGATTACTCCAAGTCCATCGGCCGGCAACGAGTTGATGAGCTCGAACTTGGTGTCCTGGATGTTCTCCACGCTCTTGAATGTCTCAAGGTGCATCTCGCCCACTGCGGTAACGATACCTATTGTGGGGTGCACAAGGTCGCAAATCTCCTTGATGTCATTGTTCTGCTTTGCACCCATCTCCACGATGAACACCTGGTGATAGGGGCGCAACTGCTCGCGTATGGTGCGTATGACGCCCAGCAGGGTGTTGAAGTTACCCGGTGTAACAAGCACGTTGTACTTCTCGGCTAGTATGCCGGCAAGGTAGTTCTTGGTGCTTGTCTTTCCGAAACTGCCGGTAACGCCAATGATTGTAAGTCCCTTGTGTGATTCTATTATACGCTTTGCGTCATTGTAGTAGTGGCGGTTGATGGCCTTCTCAATCGGGGTGTTCACAAGGTTTGCAAGCAACATCACCATGTTCGACAGCAGCAATGTGACGCCGATTACGGTGGTTGCCCATTTGCCCGCGAAAAGTATTGCCAATGTTGTGATGACGGCAAACAGCACTATATCTGTAGTGAAAAGTCTCTTCACGCGCATTGTATACACCAGCGGTGTCTTGAACTTCTCTTTCCATGCCTCGTACAGCGCGAATCCTGTGACTGCGTATGCGAATCCTATTCCCAGGTAGTGGGGTGCAAGCGTTGGAACTATCATCAATAACGCCATTGCCCTCTTGCCAGATACAATATTACCAGGTACCAGCCAGCGGAAATAGCGGCTGTAGCGGTATGAGCTCAACTGGAACATATGTATGTCGTACTTGGCCACAATCAGGAAGAATATGGCTGCCGCAATGGTGTACATTATTGTGAAACCTGTGGTTATTCCGTCCATGTCTTTATTTTATCTTGAAGAAATTCTTTATTACTGCTGTGAATAGTCCTTGGTTCTCAAGGAACGAGAAGTGTCCCGTGCCGTGTGCCACAACAAGGCCTGCATCGGGGATGAGCCTTTCCATAGTCTTGGCGTCGCTGAGCGGTGTCGCTGTGTCAAGATTTCCCCAGAAGAGCAGGGTAGGTGCCTTTATGGCCGGCATCAGGTGTGTGAGGTCCTCGTTGACAACCTTCGAGAGTATGGCGCGCATCATTGGCGATGCGTTGTTGTAGTCGCTCGATCCTGCTCCCTTGCGGCGGCTGTCAATGATTGCCTGTGCCTTCTCCTTTGGCAGGAACGTGTTGCAAAGCCACTTCATGGCCTTGAATGTATATACTTTCCAATAGTATTTCAGCGGGCGTTTGGGCTTTACTCCAGCCGCGTCAACAAGTACCACGCGGCTCACCTCGTTGCGCGATGCAAAGACAATGCTCACCCTGCCACCGAACGAGTGTCCCATAAGCGCCGGGCGCTCAATGCCGTTCTCCTTTACAAAGGCCTCTACCATCTGCGTGTACTTCTCCACACCCCAAACCTCGGTCGGTTCGCCCGATGCACCGAAGCCCGGGAAATCGAAACTGTATGTCGTGTATGCTGTAGAGAGCACACCGGCTATGTGCTTGAATATCTCGCCGGTGCATCCCCAACCGTGGAGCAGGAGCACCGGCTCGCCCTCGCCCTGTTTGGTGATGTTTATGTCTATGTCGTCGTAACGGAAAGTCATTCCCAATGGATTTATATTATAAATATAATTTCTCGCGAAGATAGTGATTAATATTATAAAAACGTAGCCCCTGATAACGGAAATATTTCCCCGCGCAACAAAAAATCTCCGCCCTTGCAAGCAAAGGCGGAGATTCTGTAGTATTCAGGGCTCTGTTATCAGAACTTCACTGTGTTCAGGAACTTGTCAACTATCATTCCGTCAACGGCCTTGATGTTGAACTTGACGTTCTTCTTGGCCTTGAGTGTAACCTTCGCAAGCTCGCCATTGCCGCCAACGGTGCCCTTGTTACCCTCGTTGATGAATGTGGGGTAAACGGCTGTGTCGCCGTTGCCGTGCATACGGTTCTTGCTGTAGTTTGCCATAGAACCAGTGCCTGTAGCCTCGATGCCTACATACTCATACTCTGTAGGGTCGTATGGGAGTGCAAGGCTGAACGCGTTCACGTTAGCGAGGTTCTCGGCGTTGATTGTGATTACAACCTCCTCGCCGGCCTTGTAGCTCTTCTTGTCGGCGCTGATTGTGATGGCGCCTGCTGCTACGTTGCCTGGAACCTCGTAAACACCGTCACCGATGCGTGTAGCTGCAACAGAGATGTCGTATGCGTCGATGAGGCCGTTCTCGTTGAGGTCACCGATGCTGATGTACTCGAAATCGCTGTCGCTCTTGCGCAAGCCTGTGTAGTTGAGGTATGATGTGAGGTCATTCTCGTCAACCTTCTTGTCCTTGTTGATGTCACCCGAGAGGTAAGTCTCGCTGCCAGGAACCTTGAAGATGTACATCTCGCGGCCAGAACCGTAGTTGCCCACACCCTCTGTCACGTACATCTTGATGTCGCGCGCGCTTGGGTTGCCCTCGAACTTGAATGTCTTCACCTCGCCGTTGCGT
>JAFYWE010000069.1 GCA_017558165.1 Bacteroidaceae bacterium | reverse complement strand
GCACAGCCACAAAACCACCTACCGCACCGGCCACGAATGCACCTTGGGAAAGAAGCATCACAAGCGCCACTCCCAGACCTGCACCGCTGTTTATACCGAGCACCTCGGGGCCTGCAAGAGGATTATTGAAAAGCGTCTGCAGTATGAGACCTGCGACAGAGATTGCCGCACCGGCAAAAAGCGCCACAACAGCCTGTGGCAGACGGGTCTCGACCACGATAATACGCCACATCTCGTTAGAACAGTCGCCCCAAAGCACTTGCCACACCCCAGAGAAAGGTATATCAACCGCACCCGTAAAGACGTTCAAGGCAAACAGGAGAAGCAAGACAACCGCTCCTGCAAGCATCAGCAAGGTTCTTTTATTAACGCATCCTCTCATAATACTTCATTTCGTAACCGGGCAACAGTTCAGGATGAAAGAGCGCGACAAGTTCCCTGAGCATCTTCTCGGGGTGGAATGACCTGTCCTCAAAAAGACTCTTGTTCCCTGTGTTGCAGGCATATATATTGTTCTCCTTGAACGGGCGGAAATGCGAATAGCCCTCGAACTCCGCAAGCAATGAAGAATATGTCTTGTCAACCTCAGAATTGTATTTTATGAGCCACACATCAGCCTCGGCAGCCTTGTCAAGGACAGCCTCAAAAGCCAATGGAACCGAGCCATTGCCCTCAAGATGGGAAAATAGATAATCAGCACCGGCATCGGCATACATACAACCCATAGTACTTGCACCACCAGGCATATACCACGCCGAACTGCTCTTGAGCTCACACATAAGCTTTGGACGACATTCACAACCGGCTGTCAGCCCGCGCAACGCCTCATACTCGTCACATACGGCATTGAATATCGAATCGGCAACAACAGCCTTACCCAACAGACGTCCATATAAGCGCACCCACTCGGCACAGGCCAGCGGCGAGACCTCCATGTAATCGGCACACTCAAATAGCGGCAAAGCGGCATTCTCAAGCTTGCCATAACCTCCGTTCTCGTACGGCAACACAAAAGCGACATCTGGCGAAGCCATAGCCACCTGTTCCATATTGATATCAAGCGAACTTCCACAATCGACTACCTCACCACGCGAGAGACGGTTTGCAGTTGCATCGCTGTATATGTAACGGGCATCGCACACGGCCGCCACACGGTCGGCGACGCCAAGTTCCTCAAAAAGAGCCACGTGTACACCCGAAAAGACAAGTGCCCTCTCAACAGGCGTCCTCACGACAACACCGTCAGGCATACCGGCCGGCAATTCCGATTCGGCAGGAACCAACAAATACCTTTTAAGCAGCCCCCCGCCCCAAGGATTGCGCACCTCAACGACAGAACACCCGTCACGCTCCACAATCCTCAACAACGAGGAGTGACGCATGGCAACCTCATCGCCGTCAACACCCCCGACGCTTTCCGAAGGTCCCGAAACGACAAGCACCGACACCAGCAACAAAGCCAGCGCCAGACATGCTACAAGAAAATACCTGGATATTCCAACAGGAGCACTCATGGCATATCAACTTTTATCGCCGTTGACTATACGCAACTGTTGCCTGATACTCTCGGAATGGATTGCCTCGAATACATCCTTCATGGCTTCAGAATCCAATTTTGCACGCTCGCAATAAGCCTCGCAACGTTTCATGGTCTCGTCATAGCGCGATGGCTGGAAGACTGTAAGACCTTTCTCACGTTTGAGCTCGCCTATCTCACGCGACAGCTCCATGCGCTTTGCCATAAGCCCCATGATAGCCTCATCAACCTCGTCCATCTGCTTGCGGTATGCCTGGAACTCACTGCTGTCAACCGACACCGAACGGTGTACTATGCGGTCAAGTATTACTCCTAATTCATCGGGAGTCACCTGCTGACGCGAGTCACTCAACGCACATACCGGGTTGCAATGAGTCTCAATCATAAGACCATCGAAGTTAAGGTCCATAGCCTGCTGGGAAAGCGACATCACAAGCTCGCGCTTTCCCGATATGTGACTTGGGTCACAGATAAGTGGCAACTGTGGCAGACGGCGGTGCAGTTCAAGCGGCAACTGCCACTGTGGGGCATTACGGAAGTATTTCTCGCCGTATGATGAGAAGCCACGATGTATGGCACCCAGACGGGTTATTCCGGCATTATTGAGCCTTTCGAGCGCGCCTATCCAGAGTTCAAGATCAGGGTTTACGGGATTCTTTACCAATACAGGGACATCGCATCCACGCAAAGCATCTGCAATCTCCTGCACGGCAAAAGGATTGGCCGTTGTACGCGCACCCACCCACAACAGGTCGATGCCTGCCGACAGGGCAAGCTCAACATGTTCCGCGGTGGCCACCTCCGTAGCTACCGGCAACGAGAGCTCGTTACGTACGCGCCTCATCCAAAGGAGACCCTCCTTACCCACGCCCTCGAAACAGCCGGGACGTGTACGGGGTTTCCATAGGCCGGCTCTGAAATAATCGGCCTTGCCTACCAATGCCGAAGCCACGGCCATTACCTGCTCCTCGCTCTCTGCGCTACAAGGACCTGCTATGAGCAAAGGTCTCTTGGCTATATCAATCTTATCTATTTTCATTATTTGCTATTTTCGGGATAAGCCTGTGTGCATTGTCTGTGGTCACGGCTGCGACATGCTCGACCGTACAGCCATAGATATCGGCCAACTTATGCGCCACGAAAGGTACGTACGAACTCTCATTCCTCTTGCCACGCTTTGGCACCGGGGCAAGATAGGGAGAATCGGTCTCAAGCACTATACGTTCCAGCGGAACACCTTCAAGAGCCGACGGCAAGGTGCTGTTCTTGTATGTAACGACACCGCCTATCCCCAAGTAGAACCCATCGAAAGAGAGAAGCCTGCGGGCCTCTTCGGCACTACCGGAGAAACAATGGAACACACCAGTCAGACCTTTGGAACGGTTACTTTCCATTACAGAGCAGAGCTCTTCAAAGGCACTTCGTGAGTGTATGGCAAGAGGGAGCCCCGTCTCTGCAGCCCACTCTATCTGTTGCTGGAAAGCATCCAGCTGTTCGCTCTTGCGGGTATCGTCCCAATAGAGGTCAATTCCCACCTCGCCCACAGCAATATATCTGTCATCACTCTTGAGTTCCTTGTACATCCTGTCAAGGACAGCCTGCCAGTCATCACCCAGTTCCGTGGGATGCAGACCTATCATAGGATAGCACACACCAGGGAAACGGTCGCACATATCCTTCATGGGAACGAGCGAAGCCTCATCAATGCATGGCAGACAAAGCGTACCCACGCCGGCATCTACAGCACGCTGTACGGCAAGAGCCGCATCATCGGCAAACTCCGGCACAAAAAGGTGCGTATGCGTATCAACAAATTCAATCATCAGCTTGCTCTTTTTTGCGTTTACGGTCGGGACGGTCATAATATATCACACCATACTGGGCGCACTTGCGCAACCTGGCCTCGCCCTGGAACCCCGCGAAAGCCTTCTCGATCTCGGCCCAAGCCTCGAAGATTATCTCATCGGCCTCGAAACGCATGTCCGAGATATTCTGTAAGGACTCCGCCGTGCGACGTTGCAGCGACTGCTGCCTGTCATACATCTCCTTGAACATCTCAAACACGACCGAGACACGTCCCATCGTAGGATTATAGATTGGGATACCACCCTCACCCTGCCTGCGACGTTCGCCTTCGATAACCTTCACGCCCCACTCAAGCACAGCCGACTCGGAAAAGAGATTTGGCACGGTATCCTCATTCTCGGGCAGGCCGTAATACGGACGCTTGCTACGTGCAACCTCGCCACGCATTATGCACATGCTGAGCACCTGTATAAAGTGCGACACATACATTCTCGCCTTCTTGAGGGCAGCCTCATATTCGGTGTTACCGCGTTTTGACGACTGCTCCTTGACACAGCGTTTATACACGTCGACCTCGGCCGAGAACCTCTGTAGGAAATCCTTTGCGCGATGATACGTGTGATGAGTAAGGACATTCGTGAATACCCCATTCTCGACACAGCTGTCCACTGCGCTTCTCAAGGCCCTGATCCTGGCCTGGTCTGTCTTTGGCAATCGTCTGTACGGCACGGTATTTAAAGATTTCTGTTCAACAGTGAATCGGCAAACTCTTTCAGATATATTTTCTTCTCAGGAGCCACCGAACGCCTT
>JAFYWE010000068.1 GCA_017558165.1 Bacteroidaceae bacterium | reverse complement strand
TTGTCTTTTTATGCCCTTTTTTGCCTGTTTTTCTCTTTTTCGCAGTTACATAGCCCGCTATGCGCCTTTGAAAAATAAAAAAACACTCTAAAAAAGTTCTATAAAAATTTCAAGGACATAAATTTAAACAACTTCTTATTCTTCTTTATCGGTTGTCACCTTCTCCTTGTCCTCGCCATAGTCGGGCTCGTCAAGGGTATATCCGTCAATCTCCAGTTCGGGTATTCCCATGAGGTTCTTCTCATAGAAATCGGTGTAGTCGCCGAACGTGTAGTACTGTAACAACAAATCAAGGTTGGTCTTTGATATGATGAAGGCCTGTATTCCTTCAAGCAGTCTTGCAGTCTCGCTGTTCTCGAACAGCCTCTTGCGGTACACGAACGCCTCGTCGAAGTTAAGGAACTCCTTCACCTCAAAGAGTGTAATCTCGGCCTGGCGCTCGAATGTCATCTCAAAGTTGCGCACCATGTACCTCGAGAAGTTGTAGCGCGCCATCTCAAAGAGCAGGCGCTTCTCGTCAAGGGAGTCATTGGGGAACGCGAGTACAAAGTAGTAGGGCTCGTTTCGCTCGGCCACGAACGGTGGCAGCTCTTCGCTCTCGCTCCTTATCGTGCCGTCGGCCTTGCGGTCCCATATCGATGTCGATATTCCGCTCTTTAGCAGGCGGCCCTCCTTGATACCGGTGGATATCTCCTTGGCCATTACGCTGATGCTGTCGCTCGGGAAATAGCCTACAATCTCGCCCAGTGCCTTGAGTGCCTCATCCTGCCTGTCGCTGTACAGCTTTGACATGGCATCGATGAATATGAAGCGTGCGCGGTGCTTGCCCTTAGGGTATTTCTCGGCGGCAAGGCTGTTCTCATGCTCCACAAGACCGTACTCCTGCATCACGTAATGCTGGTATGCCTTGACGTACATGGAGTCCTCCTTGTGCTTGCGTGCCTCGGCACTCTCGAAAAAGTCGGGCTCCTGTATCATCCTTGTCATAGTACTGTCGGGGTAATTGAGTATGAGCAGGTTCCTGTAATGCTCGGCCTTCTCGGGCTCGTCCCATCTTGAGCATGCTACGAACAGGTTGAAGTAGGTGTCGGCCATACGCTCATATTCCGGGTACTCCTGGACAATCTTCTCAAGGTTCTTTATTGTCATCTTCTTGTCGTTGACCTTCTCCTTGAATACTATTCCCGACTCGAAGAGCGCATCGCGCAGGGCTGCGTGCGACTTCTCCTTGTCCTCGTCGCTCTGCGGTATCTGCTGCAGGTAGAACTCGCGTGTGGTAGGGTCGGTCGATGGCAGTTCGGCCTCGGCAACGGCATTGGTCAGCAGGCTGTCGCCATTGGCCATCAATGTGCTGTCGGTCGGGAATCCGTCGCCCATTATGCTGTCGGTCGCGATGGTGTCGCTACCCATGGATGATGCCACTCCGTTGCTGAGACGCCAGTAGTCCTTGAGCTCTCTCTCGCCCCACTGCTGCTTGAAGGAACTTATGCCCTGGGCTACGACCGACGGGTTGTAGAAATACCACTGGAAGTTTGCCGATGGTCCACTTAGCGGTGCGCCTGCAAGGTTCTGTGCCTTGTCGAGTGCATTCGCGCCCTCATCCTTCTTGCCGTTCTTCTCATCCTCCTTCTTCTTGAGCTCCTCAAGGCGCTTGGCCTCTGCAATCAGCTCGTCGATAATGGGGTAGAGCTCCTCGGGTGTCAGGGTACTCCAGTAGAGCAGTTCGCTCTGTTTCTCAATGATGTCGGTATAGCTCACGACATCGCCGAGTACCTCGCTGCGGAACTTCGCCTCTTCGTATCCGTCGGTGTTCTCGTTGATTATTGCTATGGCCTTGCCGTAGTTCTCGTATGCCTTCGAGAATTTCTCCCTTTCCCAGTAGATGTTTGCAAGGGACAGGTGTATCATTCCCGTGCCGTATCCGCTTGTCGAGCCTTCGGCGACTCCGGTCTCATAGGCCTTAATGGCCTCGGCCGTGTCCTTGCCGTTCATGTGTATGTTGCCTATGGCATAGTATATCTGGGACAGGTACTCCTCGTTCTTGGGTGACCTTGCCATCCTCTTGAGCTTGCGCAGTATCTTCTTCTGGTTCTCGTCAGTGGCGGTCTCGGTCTGTCGTATGCGTGCATTGAACTCGAGCTCGTATGGCGGGTTCTTGGCAATTGTCCTGCCGAAGCTCCTGTAGGCGGCCTTGTTGTCACCGGCCATGGCGTAGAGCTGGCCAAGCAGGTAATGCTCGCGCGCCTTGTCGATGTTGGTGGCGCCGTCGCGCTTCATGCCTTTCTGTATCTGGGGAATGGCCTCGTCGTTCCTCTGCTGTCTGAGCAACAGGTTGCCCTTGGTGTGTGCGAACTCCTCCTTAAGCCCATCGGGGACGGTGTCGCGCTGTACGCGTTGCAGAATCTCCTCGGCCTCGTATATCCAGTCGAGCTCGGTGTAGCATTTTGCCAGATTTATGCGTGCCTGTGCCACAATGTCGCTGTTGTTCTCGTAGAGCCTGCTTATGTAGATGTATGTGCTTGCGGCCTCGGTGAACTCGCCCTTCTGCATCTGGGCGTCGGCCATAAGGAACCATGCACGCCACAGGAAGGGGTTGAACTCCTTCTGTGCGTAGAAGAGCTTCTCTTTCTGTGTCAGCTTCTTGCCGGCCGGTTTCTTGGGCTTTCTCTTTATCGAGTGGTTCTTGATGGCCTTCTGTGCCTTCTCAATGGCGCGGTCATAGTCGTTTGCGCCCTGCGCCTGTGTCTCCTTGTTGCTGATGATGAGCAACGGGAGCTGCTCAAGGTAGTTGTCCTTGTGTCCCTGGGACTGCGCCTGCAAGGCATCGGTATAGGCCTTGTTCCCGTTGTGGAATGTGTTGTAACGTGCCGTGAATGCATGGTACATGCGCGTGGAAGCGGTGTTGTTCTTGCGGCTGGCACAGCCGGTGATGCCTGCGACGGCAATGAGAACAACTATGTATGGCAATATCCTTTTCACGCTATTACGGTTTTGTTACAATATAAACTTTAAAAATGCTCTTTTATTGTCTTGCTGTGTCATTGCAGCATCAGCAGTACCTCGTCCTTGACGGCCGACGGCATCTCTATGCCACGTGTCTGCAGGCAGTGTACCCACAGGTCCACCTCCTCGGGCTTCATGGTGTAGAGCACCTGTCTGAACTCCTCGATCTCCTCCTCGGTGTACTCCTTCTGCTCCTTGCCCTTGAATCTGTCGAGTTCCTCGTCGTCGAAGTAGAGGCTCTTGTTGTCATATCCCTTGTCGCAGACAGTGTGCTTTCCGCAACATACGCCGTCAACTGGTGTGTGGTCGTGGTGGTCGTCTGTAGCGGGTGTGTCTTTCCTGAACTTCCTGAGCAACAGGAAGCCTGCGATGAGGAATGCCAATATGGCAATCAGTATGATTGTGTCCATCTCTTTAGGTTTTATGCCCACCGGGTGGGCGGTTTATCTGCAAAGATAAATAATTAATTTGAGTTTGGCTCTTTATTATATAAATATATATTGATACTAATGTGTAATATATTTAACCTTTTTATATCTGTGTTTGACAAAATGCCAGATGGCGTTTGTGCTGCGTGTTTGCTGTATGCTGACAAAAATTATCTTTTTTGTTTAAAAAAGCTGTCATTTTGTTGTGTATTATAAATATTATATCGTATCTTCGCTTTGTTTTGTTGTCAAGGTTTACTCTTGGGTGAAATAACAAAATGACAGTATTAATATATAAATGATAAAAACGTAATGGATAAATTCAGCTATGGCCTCGGAATGGGAATAGGCCAGAATTTGCTTTCAATGGGAGTGAAGGACATGAGTGTCGAGGATTTCATCAAGGGTATCAGCGATGTCCTTGCCGGTAACAAGACCGAGCTTACACACGCCGAGGCGCAGAAGGTGGTGAACGAGCACTTCCAGAAATTGGCCGAGGAGGCTTATGCGGTGAACAAGGAGGCGGGTGAGAAGTTCCTTGCCGAGAATGCAAAGAAAGAGGGTGTGGTCGTGCTCCCGAGCGGTCTTCAGTACGAGGTGCTTACCGAGGGTAACGGCAAGAAACCATCGGCTACCGACCGTGTACAGTGCCACTACGAGGGTACTCTCATCGACGGTACTATCTTCGACAGCTCAATCAAGCGTGGCGAGCCTGCTGTGTTCGGCGTGAACCAGGTTATCAGGGGTTGGGTCGAGGCTCTCCAGCTCATGCAGGAGGGTGCCAAGTGGCGTCTTTATATCCCTTACGACATGGCATACGGTGAGCATGGTGCCGGTGAGATGATTCCTCCTTACAGCGCACTCGTGTTCGATGTTGAATTGATCAAGGTTCTTTGATAGAGCAATGAAAAGGCTTGTCAGGATAATTGTTCTGGGCGTACTGCTCTATGTGGCGTGGCTCGCATTCCTGTGTAGCTGCTCGTCACCGTCGGGTGAGGTAAGACTCAGGAACGTCGATGACTCGCTCTCATATGCGGTAAGTATGCTGGTGTCCGAGGAACTGCCGGGCATGCTGGCTGCGGAGGGGATTGACTCTACTACCATAGATGATTTCATCAGGGGAGTGCGTGCGGCTTTTCCGCTTGATGATTCTCCCGAGTCAAGGGCTTACCTTAACGGCATTGTCGTGGCTGTAGAGGCCATGGACATGCTCGACAGGGCCAACAAGTCGATATACCCCGATGATAATGACAAGAAGGTTGACCGCAAACTCTTTGTAGAAGGCATTGTGGCCGCATCCAAAGGCGACTGCAAGGTGATGGATATGGCGTTTGCCATAGATTTCTATAACCAGCACATATTCCGTGCGCGCAGCGAGCAGTTCATCAGCGAGAATGCCTCCCGTCCTGGTGTGGTTACCCTGCCGAGCGGCGTGCAGTACAAGGTCTCGGTCATGGGCGGTGGTGCCAAGGCCGGTAATGACGATACCGTGAAGTGCATCTACAAGGGAACATATCCCAACGGGGCAGTCTTCGACTCTTCGCGTGGCGAGGCTGTGGATCTTGAGGTGGCTTCTCTTGTGCCGGGACTTGCCGAGGTGGTGATGACGCTCCCTGCCGGAACACAGTGTATGGTATATGTGCCCTGGAACCTGGCCTATGGTGCAAAAGGATCGGGAAAGATCTCGCCCTACAGCGCGTTGGTATACGACATTGAGATTATTGACGCCAAATGATTGTGGCATACCGACCATAATGAAGAAAAGACATAACTAACTATAACTACAATGAAAAATATTGAATGTAAGATCGATGCGCTCGATATGAAGATTCTGAACATCATCTCAAAGGATGCCAGAATCCCTTTCCGTAACGTTGCGGAGCTGTGTGGCGTATCACGTGCGGCCATCCATCTGCGTGTGCAGCACCTGATAGATATGGGAATTATCTCAGGTTCAAGCTACGAGATTGACGTGCGCCGTCTTGGTTACAAGACCTGTACCTTCATAGGTATACGCCTTGAACGTGGCTCCATGTACAAGGAGGTAGTGGAGCGCCTGCGTGAGATACCCGAAGTGGTGGAGTGCTGTTATACCACAGGCCCATACTCAATACTTGCAAAGATGTACTCGCATGACAACGAGCATCTCATGCAGTTGCTGAACGGCCGTGTGCAGGATATTCCTGGAGTTGTCAGCACCGAGACCATGATTGTACTTGACAACAGTATCAGACGTAATATGCCGATGGAGTGATTCCTCTGTCGCCGTATGTACACTTTACCCCGCACAATGGCCCTGAGGCTACTCTTGTGCGGGGTATTTTCAATTATAGACTATGAGTAAAGATAAGTTTGATGTGCGCGCCGAGTTCAAGGCGTTGCACGCGTCATATCCATCGTGGAATGCCCGTCCCGTAGTGGGCATAACCGCCAATTTCCGTGACGGCAACGCGGCTGTTGCCGAGGCCTATTATGCGTCGGTGCTTGAGGCCGGCGGTACCCTGCTTATAATTCCTCCCTATCCTTGCCGTGATGCTCTCTTGGAAACCCTGGAGCATATCGACGCGCTCCTGCTTACAGGCGGTGCGGACATAGACCCGCGTTATATGGGCGAGGAACCCGATTACAGCCTGCTGCATACCATAAACCCCAAGCGCGACGAGCAGGAGATACTGCTTGCATTGCTTGCCGATGCACGTGCCATGCCCATCCTCGGCATCTGCCGCGGAGTGCAGACCCTTGCCGTGGCCATGGGTGGAAAGGTGTACCAGGACCAGGCAGCAGGTATGGGTAAGGATCTGTTCGTTCATGACCAGGAGCCCGTTGAGCGCCACGTTTCAACGCATGGCGTGGAGCTGGTTGCCGGTAGCCGTCTTGCGCAAATCTTCGGCGCAGTGAACCTGGATGTGAACACTTTTCATCACCAATCTGTGAGCGTGGTACCGCAAGGCTTTGCTGTGAATGCCGTTGCTCCTGATGGCGTCATAGAGGGTATGGAGGCCGTTGACGGCCGTTCAATCATGGGCGTACAGTGGCATCCCGAGTCGTTCATCATGAACGGCGACCGTTGCATGATGCCACTCTTCGGGTGGCTTGTCGATGAGGCCATGCTCTACCGCAAAGCAAAGGAACTGCATTCAAGAATAATTACCGTTGATTCACATTGCGATACCCCTATGCTCTTCGGGCAAGGATACAAACTTGAGGAACGCAGTGATGTTGCGCTCGTTGACCTTCATAAGATGCATGAGGGTGCGCTCGACGTCTCTACAATGGTTGCGTATATACCGCAGGGCGCGCGTGATGATGCTTCGCTGGCAAAGGCGCGTGAGATGGCCATGGGGCTGTTGCAGGGCATTGCCGACAGGGTCGGCGCCAATGCACGGTATGTAGCCTTGTGCGACAACCCTCATGAGCTGCCGCACCTTAAACGCGAAGGCAAGAAGGTCATTATGCGTGGCATTGAGAACGGCTACGCCATAGGCAAGGACTTGTCTATGGTAGAGCAGTTCCGCCGAATGGGCGTTGTGTATATGACGCTGTGCCATAACGGCGACAACGATATCTGTGACTCGGCACGTGGTAACGGCGAGCATGGTGGCCTCAGCGCATTCGGCAAGGATGTTGTCAAGGAGATGAACAGGGTGGGGATGGTTGTAGACTTGTCGCACGCGGCCGAGAGCACCTTCCATGATGTCCTCGAGTGCAGTATGCAGCCCGTTGTATGCTCGCATTCATCTTGTCGTGCCTTGTGCGACCATCCGCGTAACCTCACCGATGAACAGATGAGAGCCATTGCCGCCAAGGACGGTGTGGTACAGGTGACGATGTACAGCGGTTTCCTGTGCAAGGAGGGTAAGGCGACACTTGCCGATTTCATCGCCCATCTACAGCATGCGATAGCTGTTGCCGGCATTGATCATGTGGGAATTGGTACCGATTTTGACGGTGACGGAACTGTCATAGGGTGTGCCGATGCATCGCAGCTCAGGAATATTACCCGGGAATTGCTGCGTCTTGGATACAGCGAGCCCGATATCGAGAAAATGTGGGGCGGCAACTGGCTGCGTGTAATGACCCAAGTGCAGGCTGCAGCCTGTGTATGATAAAATCAGTCCAGCCGGCATGCGCCGCTGGACTGATTTTTTATGGTGAAGTATTTTTTAAAACATTTGGTTTATTATATTTGCAAACAGAAATACAAAATCGATAGTTAGTATGAATAAAAAGAATGCATTAATGCTTTTCGCTGGTATCCTGCCTGTTGTGGCTGCAGCACAAGAACAAAATCGTCCTAATATTATATACATAATGTGCGATGATATGGGATACGGTGATTTGGGTTGCTATGGTCAACAATTGATCTCTACACCCAACTTGGACAGAATGGCTGCTGAAGGTATGCGCTTTACCCAAGCTTATGCCGGTAGCCCAGTGAGTGCACCATCGCGTGCCTGTTTCATGACAGGCCAGCATACAGGCCACGTTCACGTACGTGGTAATCGCGAGTACTGGCAAAGTGCACGTCGGGAAAACATGTTTGGCTCTAATCCGGACTATCATATCATAGGCCAGGAGCCTTATAAGAATACACATAAGATTGTGCCTGAATTGTTCAAGGAAGCAGGCTATCGTACGGGTATGTTCGGAAAGTGGGCTGGTGGTTACTATAACATGAACTACCCCGATACATATAAAGTGGATGCCGATGGCAATACCATTACCAGTGCTTCTGCTACCAGCAGTTCGGCTTCACTGCCCAACAAACGTGGCATCGACTGCTACTATGGCCCAATCTGCCAATTCCAGGCACACACATACTATCCAAACTTCTTGAATCGTTACGACCCGGAGAAGTTTGGCGATAAGCATATTGTGGTAGATACATTGAAGCAAAATATCCAGC
>JAFYWE010000067.1 GCA_017558165.1 Bacteroidaceae bacterium | reverse complement strand
TGTTTTATTATTTTTTGCAGGGCGCGTAGCGGGCTACGTAACCGTGAAAAAGAAGAAAACAGACATTTTTGAATATAAAAAACAACGAAACAGCGACTTATAGTATAAGAAAAACTTTTTTTAGAAATTTAAACAGCTTCTAAGTCAAGGATTGCAACCTGACAAATGAACAAAAACCTGTTTCAATAATAAAAATAGGGACATTTTGTTCATTTGTTTGCAATATCTTTCATAACTTTACAAAGGAATAAGACAACACTTATAAAACATTGTAATAATGAAAAAGATCACAATAGCCATCGACGGATTCTCGTCATGTGGCAAAAGCACTATGGCCAAGGCACTTGCACGCAACATCGGATACCTCTACTTCGACAGCGGCGCGATGTACCGTGCCGTGGCACTCTACTGCATGCAGAACGGACTCATCAGCGGCGAAGAGATTGACACATGCGCACTGCGCGACAGTTTGGAGAACATCCACATCTCATTCGAAGCCGACCCGGAGACCAAGAACTCGATAACATTCCTCAACGGCGTGAACGTCGAGCACGAGATACGCACCCTTGAAGTATCGCGTTTTGTAAGCAAGGTCGCGGCACTTGACTTCGTGCGCAGTGCGATGGTCGACCAGCAGCGCGAGATGGGCAAGCAGAAAGGCATTGTCATGGACGGACGCGACATCGGTACTACCGTGTTCCCCGATGCAGAGATGAAGGTATTCGTGACCGCATCGGCCGAGGTACGCGCACAGCGACGTTATGATGAATTGGCGGCAAGAGGAGACAACCCCGACTACAACGACATACTGGAGAACGTGTTGCAACGCGACCACATCGACCAGACACGCGAGGTAAGCCCACTCAGGAAGGCCGACGACGCCCTGCTCCTTGACAACAGCGACCTGACACGCGAGGAGCAGATGAACTGGCTTGTAGAGACATTCAACAAACTGACATCAGAATGCTAAGGATTGAGATTGACGAGAATTCAGGTTTCTGTTTCGGTGTCACGACAGCCATAAAGAAAGCCGAAGAGGAACTCAGCAACGGTGGAACACTCTACTGTCTTGGCGACATCGTGCACAACAGCATTGAGTGCGACAGACTCAAGCGCATAGGACTCATAACGATTGACCACGACACATACAGAGGACTCCAGAATGCAAAGGTGCTGCTAAGGGCACATGGAGAGCCACCCGAAACATATGAGATCGCCAAGAAGAACAACATTGAGCTCATTGACGCCACTTGCCCCGTTGTCCTCAAATTACAGCAGCGCATCAAGCAGAAATGGCAAGAGACCGCAGACAAGGAACGACAGATAATCATACATGGGCAGACCGGACACGCCGAGGTGCTTGGCCTTGTGGGACAGACACATGGCGAGGCCATTGTCATAGAGAGCATAGAGCAGCTTGACCGCATCGACAACAACAAGGACACATACATTTACTCACAGACCACAAAGTCCCTCGAAGGCTACAAACGCATAGTAGGCGCAATCGAGGAGCGCATTATGCCCGAACATGAGTGCAAGTCATTCAACACCGTATGCGGGCAGGTTGCCGGAAGGATGAACGGCATAGAAGAGTTCGCAAAGAGTCACCAGCTGATATTCTTCGTGTGCGGCAAGAAAAGTTCCAACGGCAAGATACTGTTCAACGAGTGCAAGAGGGTAAACCCGAACTCCTACCAGATTGAGGCCGCCGAGGACATCGACCTGTCACTGACCTGCAATGTAGAGTCAATAGGTATCTGCGGAGCCACATCAACCCCCAAATGGCTGATGGAGAACTGTAAGCAAGCAATCATAAACTACCATAATATAAAAGAGAAATGAGAAACAAACTTAATTGCGTAGGTATCCTCACATCAGGAGGAGACGCTCCAGGCATGAACGCGGCCATCCGTGCCGTCACACGTGCA
This sequence comes from Bacteroidaceae bacterium, assembly GCA_017558165.1. GTDB lineage: Bacteria > Bacteroidota > Bacteroidia > Bacteroidales > Bacteroidaceae > HGM04593. The sequence continues at coordinate 949 of JAFYWE010000067.1, read as the reverse complement.
TGTATCTACCATGGCATTACCGTAAAGGCGATATACCGTGGATTCAAAGGCCTCATCACAGGCGAGATCGTAGAGTTCAAGACCGAGAACGTAAGTAATATCATCCAGCGCGGAGGTACAATCCTCAAGACAAGCCGTTGCGACGAGTTCAAGACCGAGGAAGGCCGTGCAAAGGCATTCGAGACACTGCAGAAAGAAGGCATCGACGCACTTGTTGTAATCGGCGGCGACGGTTCTATCACCGGCGCATACAACATTGCAAGAGAGTACGACATCCCTTGCATCGCATTGCCGGGAACCATCGACAACGACCTCTATGGTACAGACACCACTATCGGTTATGACACAGCGCTCAATACAATCATGGAGTGCGTCGACAAGATCCGTGATACAGCATCGTCACATGAGCGCCTGTTCATCGTTGAGGTTATGGGACGCGACGCCGGCTTCCTTGCACTGAACGGAACAATCGCGACAGGCGCCGAGGCATGCGTGCTCCCGGAGATTGACCCCGAGTTCGAGAAAATCAACCAGTTCATTGCAAACGGTCTGCGCCGTACAAAGAGCAGCAGCATCGTGCTCTTTGCCGAGGGACGTGAGAAGGACTACAACATCATGGAGGTTGCAGAGGGCATGCGCCAGAAGTTCCCCGAACTTGACGTACGCGTATCTATCCTCGGTTACCTGCAGCGTGGCGGTAGCCCTACTGCAAACGACCGCATCCTTGCCAGCCGTCTGGGCGTAGCAGCCATTGACGCATTGCTCGAGGGCCAGCGTAACGTGATGGTAGGATTGAGGAACAACGAGATTGTATACATTCCTTTCACAAAGGCTATCAAGGATGACAAGCCCATTGACAAGGAGACAGTGCGTGCACAGGAGATTCTTGCATCATAATCAATGCAACATATATAAATAAGATGCGGGCTTTTGAGCCCGCATCTTATTT
>JAFYWE010000066.1 GCA_017558165.1 Bacteroidaceae bacterium | reverse complement strand
GCCTCGCGGGTTGCGAAAAGCAAGACTTGTCAATTTCTTCTAACTGAAGAAGCAAAATATTTAAAATTCAAGATAGAAACTTATGATACTTTCCATACTGTGTTTCATTGCCGGTATCCTGCTGGTCATCTTCGGTGCCGATTGGCTTACCGACGGTGCGTCTGCTCTGGCACGACGCCTCAAGATGAGTGAACTGATGATCGGTCTTACAATCGTCGCTATCGGAACATCGTTGCCCGAGCTTGTCATCAGTGTCAGCTCGGCGTTGAGCGGTAATTCCGGAATTTCTTTGGGTAATGTACTTGGTAGTAACATATTCAACGGTATGTTCATTTTGGGTGTTACGGCGATAATAACGCCGGTGGTGTTTAACGGCAAGATGCTGTCGCGTGAGCTCCCGTTCAACCTCCTTGCGTCAATCGTGGTGTTGTTGGTTTCCGGCAGCATGCTGGTAGGTGGCGCTCCCGGTGAGTATGTTACCCGTTACAGCGGTATGTTGTTGCTCTGTTTCTGTGCCATCTTCGTGCGATATACATTCAGTCTTAAGGGTGATGGCGCTGCAGAGGAAGAGGTGCATTCTCCAATGTCGGTGGCAAAGATTGTACTGTTTATGGCCGGTGGACTTGCCGCGCTCATCTTCGGTGGAAACATCTTTGTTGACGGAGCGTCGGATATCGCGCGCATGTTCGGTCTTTCCGAGGCGTTGATAGGTATTACCATTGTCTCGGTAGGCAGTTCCCTGCCTGAGCTTGCGGTGTCTGTAAATGCCGCACGCAGGGGTAATGTTGGTATAGCATTGGGTAACGTGCTCGGCAGCAATATCCTGAACATTTTCTTCATTCTTGGCTGCAGTGCCACCATCGCTCCCATCTCGCTCGAGGGTTTCAGTTGTGTCGACTATTATGTGCTGCTTGCCTCGTCGGTGTTCATATACCTTTTCGGTCTTTTCTTTGGCAAGAACAAGATAACACGTGTCGAGGGTGCAATACTTGTTGCCGGTTATGTGGCTTATGTTGTGTATCTTATAATGGGTATCTGATTTGCTTTTTTGCGCTGATTTACCTATTTTTACACGAATTTTAGAAATAAGACCGACAATATGCCAGTAACTATAGTAAAAGTTGAGAACAACAGGCAACTGAAGAGATTCGTTGCTTTCCCTAATGAACTGTACAAGGATTCTCCTTATTATGTTCCCGAACTGTTCGAGGATGCGATGAATACGCTCCGCAAGGACCGTAATGCCGCTTTCGAGTTCTGCGAGGCCGACTATTTCCTGGCATATAAGGATGGACGCATTGCAGGACGCATTGCAGTAATCCTCAACAAGGTGTCCAACGAGAAGTGGGGCCAGAAGGCCGCGCGTTTCGGCTGGGTCGATTTCATTGATGACAATGAAGTCGTTGATGCCCTTTTTGCCACAGCCGAGCAGTGGGCACGTGAGCGCGGTCTCACGGAGCTTCAGGGACCGCTCGGCTTCACCGATTTCGACCGTGAGGGCATGCTCATCGAGGGCTTTGACCGTCTGGGTACCATGGCAACGATGTATAACCATCCTTATTATCCCCAGCATATGGAGCGTATGGGTTATGTGAAGGATGCCGAGTGGGTTGAGTATCTGCTCAAGGTGCCCGATAAGAGATGGGAGAAGGCCGAGCGTATATCGGCAATCGTGGAGCGTAAGTATGGACTACGTCTCGAGCATTGCAAGTCACGTTCACAGCTGGTAAAACGTTACGGTTCAAAGCTGTTCCAGCTTGTCAACGAGTGTTACGCGCCATTATACGGTTATACCCCGCTTACAGAAAAGCAGATAGAGCAGTTCATAAAGATGTATATCCCGGTCATTGATCTGCGCCTCATTTCGCTGGTAGTGGATGCCGATGACAATCTCGTCGCTTTGGGCGTGAGCATATATTCACTTGCCGAGGCGTTGCGCAAGGCAAAGGGAAGGCTCTTCCCGTTCGGTTGGTGGCATCTGTTGAAGGCTCTTTTCATCAAGCACCCGACACGTCTCGATTTCCTGCTTGTGGCGGTTAAGCCCGAGTATCAGAGCAAGGGTGTATTCGCGATGGTGTTCAATGACTTGCTGGGCAACTATCTGCAGATGGATCTCGTGGATGTGGAGAGTAATCCGGAGCTTGAGACCAATACAAAGGTACAGAGCCAGTGGAACGATTTCGAGAAGGAACTCCACAAACGCCGCCGTGCATTTAAGAAAGAACTTTAATAAGGTGAAAGCTGAAATGTGAAAACGTAGTTTTCCGCATTAATCACACTTTGTGTGCTTGAAGCTTGGCTGCGCGAGTTGCGTACGTAAATGAATTTCCGTCCACTCGCTTGCACAAGCTTTCCGTTTTTACCTGTAAAAAATAATAATATGTCCGAAGATAAAGATTTGGAATTTAACGAGAATAAGGTGAGTGCAGCCGAATATGGTGATGACTCGATACGCCACCTCAGCGACGTGGAGCATATCCGCCTGCGTCCGGGTATGTATATCGGAAAGCTCGGCGACGGTTCGCAGAGCGATGACGGTATATACGTGTTGCTCAAGGAGGTTGTCGACAACTGTATCGACGAGTTCAAGATGGGCTTCGGCAAGCGTATCGAGATTGACATCATTGAGAACCATACGGTGGTGGTCCGTGACTATGGCCGTGGTATTCCGCAAGGAATGATGATCCAGGCCGTGAGTAAACTGAATACCGGTGCCAAATATGATGATAAGGTCTTCCAGAAATCTGTCGGCCTTAACGGTGTCGGTCTAAAGGCTGTGAACGCTACAAGTACCAATTTCGAGGTGCGCAGTTACCGCGAGGGCGTTGTGCGCATAGCAAAGTTCGAGAAGGGTATACTTGTGAGCGACACTACCGAGAATACCAATGACGAGAACGGTACATACATATCGTTCACACCCGACAATACCCTTTACCGTAATTTCGAGTACCGTGCCGCGTATATCGAGACGCTCCTGCGTAACTATACATACCTGAACACAGGTCTTGCAATCATGTTCAACGGCAAGCGTATTGTCTCGCGTAACGGTCTTGTTGACTTGCTCAGTGACCGTATGACGGCCGATGCGCTCTATCCGATAATACACCTTAAGGGCGAGGATATCGAGATTGCCTTCACGCATGCGCATCATCAGTATGGCGAGGAGTACTACTCTTTCGTGAACGGCCAGCATACCTCGCAGGGTGGAACCCACCAGAGTGCGTTCAAGGAGCTTGTGGCGCTTACCATACACGATTTCTTCTCGGCAAAGAACTTTGAGTACTGCGATATCCGAAACGGTATTGTGGCGGCAATCGCAATCAATATCCAGGAGCCTGTGTTCGAGAGCCAGACAAAGGTTAAATTGGGTTCTACCACCATTGCGCCCGATGCCGGCAGCATGAGCGTGAAGAAGTTCATCGGTGACTTTGTGAAGGAAGAACTTGACAACTTCCTGCATAAGAACCCCGAAATCAGCGAGGTGATGCTCTCCAAGATCATGGCTTCGGAGAAAGACCGCAAGGAACTTGCCGGCCTTACCAAGCAGGTGCGTGAGAAGGCGAAGAAAGTCAATATGCATAACCGAAAGCTACGCGATTGCCGCATACACTACAACGATACCAAGGGTGACCGCATGGACGAGAGCTGCATTTTTATTACCGAGGGTGACTCGGCGAGCGGTTCTATTACCAAGAGTCGTGACGCGAATACACAGGCCGTGTTCAGTCTCCGTGGAAAGCCGCTGAACTGTTTCGGCCTCAGCCGTGCGGTAGTGTACCAGAACGAGGAGTTCAACCTGTTGCAGGCGGCACTGAACATCGAGGACGGCCTTGAGGGATTGCGTTACAACAAGGTGATTGTTGCGACCGATGCCGATGTCGACGGTATGCACATACGTCTGCTGATGATAACATTCTTCCTGCAGTTCTTCCCCGAACTCATCAAGAAGGGGCATGTATATATATTGCAGACCCCGCTCTTCCGTGTGCGTAACAAGCGCAAGCTACCGCGTGGCAAGAAGGGTGCCGAGGAGCGTAAGGAGAACAAGGGTGATTACGAGACAATATATTGTTATACCGATGAGGAGCGCATTGCAGCCATCGAGAAGCTTTCGCCCAACCCCGAGATTACACGATTCAAGGGTCTTGGTGAGATCTCGCCCGATGAGTTCCGTAATTTCATTGGTCCCGATATGCGTCTTGAGCGTGTCGAGATGCACAAGGATGACAAGGTCGAGGATCTGCTTGCATATTATATGGGCAAGAATACCATGGAGCGCCAGAACTTCATCATAGATAACCTTGTTGTCGAAGAGGACCGTGCTAACGAGGAGGGCAAGTGATGGAGAGGATTGTGCTTTTTGCTGGAACCTTTGACCCTTATACCCGTGGTCACCATGCCCTTGTAGAACGTGCCCTTGCAATGTTCGATAAGGTGGTAGTGGCCGTAGGACGTAACCTCGGCAAGAACTGCATGTTCAGTCTTGAGGAGCGCGTGGCTGCCATTGAAAAGGTGTATGCCGGCAATGACCGTGTGTCGGTGGCGGTCTATGATACCCTTACAATGGATTTTGCACGTAGTGTGGGCGCTGTGGCGCTCTTGCGTGGCGTGCGCAGTGTGAAGGATTTTGAGTATGAACGCGACATCGCTGATATTAACCTGCGTCTCGGTGGCATGGATACCATTATGTTGATAAGCGAGCCGGAGTACGCGTCGGTGAGCAGCAGCGTGGTGCGTGAATTGATTAAATACGGCAAGGATGTCTCTTCTCTCTTGCCTTAACTGACCTGATATTATGAAAAAGACTATATTATTATCTGTAATTGCCGTTCTTGCAGCAGTTGTGGCAAGAGCGCAGGATATGCCCGACCATCTTCTTAAACTGATGTACACGGGCAATATCATATCCAATTTCTATGTAGACTCACCCGATAATGACAAGGTGACCGAGGCTGGTGTCAAGGCCATGCTCAAGGAACTTGACCCGCACTCTACATATTCCGATCCCAAGGAGACAAAGACACTCCTTGAGCAGATGCAGGGAAGCTTCGGCGGTATCGGTATACAGTTCAATATCGTGTCCGATACGCTTTATGTAATCCAGACTACGAAGGGCGGTCCGTCTGAGCGTGCCGGAATCCTTGCCGGTGACAGGGTGGTGACGGTGAACGATACCACAATCGCAGGTGTAAAGATGGAACGCGCCGACATCATGTCACGTCTGCGTGGCGAGAAAGGCTCTGTTGTCAAGCTGAACGTTGTACGTCGTGGCGCAGACCGCCTGCTCGAGTTCAATCTCGTGCGTGATGATATCGCTACAGAGACTGTCGATGCGGCATATATGATTGACAACAAGAACGGTTATATACGTATCACCTCATTCGGTGCCAAGACACCTGTGGAGTTCAATACAAAGCTCGATTCACTCAAGGCGTTGGGCATGCGTAACCTCATCCTTGACCTGCAGAATAATGGCGGTGGCTTCTTGGGTGCGGCAGTGGATATCGTCAACCAGTTCCTCCCTAAGGAGAGCCTGGTGGTGTACACCGAGGGACGTACTGCCGGCCGTCAGGATTACAAGGCCTATGGAGGCGGCCGTTTCCTTGAGGGTAATGTGGTGGTGATGATTGACGAGACATCGGCTTCGGCATCCGAGATTCTTGCAGGTGCCATCCAGGATTGGGACCGCGGTATCGTGGTGGGTCGCCGCAGTTTCGGCAAGGGACTTGTACAGCGTCCGTTCCAGTTGCCCGACGGCTCAATGCTGCGCCTCACGATCGCGCGCTACTACACTCCGTCAGGCCGTTGCATACAGAAACCTTACAACGATTCCATCAAGTACGAGGATGACCTCATGAAGCGTTATAACAGCGGTGAGATGACATCTGCCGACAGCATTCACTTCGCCGATTCGCTAAAGACATCGACCCTTCGTCTCGGCCGTACCGTATATGGCGGTGGAGGTATCATGCCCGACTACTTCGTACCGATGGATACAACCAAGTATACAGCCTATCACCGCGCTCTTGCTTCAAAAGGAAGCATAGTACAGGCCTCATTGCGTTATCTTGATGAGAAACGTGGCGAGATACTTGCCACATACAACAGCATTGAGGAGTTCGACAGTGCTTTCGTGGTTGATGAAAGGTATATGGCCATTCTGCGCGAGCAGGCGCTCCGTGACAGTGTCGAACCCAAAGGTGGTGAAGAGGAATTTGAACGCTCGCTTCCCGAACTGAAGAAACAGATGAAGATGTATATTGCACGTGATCTGTGGGATATGAGCGACTTCATAATGGTCTTCAACAAGTATGATGATATGTTCAATAAGGCATACGAACTTGTCAAGGAAAAGAAATTCGAGAAACTGATGATTAAGTAATCATAGACAAAAAAAGAAGCACCGTAGTGCTTCTTTTTTTGTCTGTATACCAAGAATGAGAGTGTGGCTTGGTGGAGTATGTTACTTGTGCTTCTTACACAGTATCAACACCTTGTTGCCGTCGGACAGCGTTGTGGCGAATATGTAGTTGTCGCCACCGTCGGCCAGTTTAAGTCGCTTGCGCAACAACTGTACGCTCTCGGGGAAATTGCGTACGGTTATGTTGGCCTTTTGCAGTGATTGTACTCTCTTGATATCTGCCTTTGAGAACCCGAGTGTCTCAATTACCTCGAACGTGCGTCCAGGGAAATCGGCAATCTCTTTGTTGGCTGTGTATAGCTGGCTGTTGGGGTGGAGCTTGTCCACGCCAAGCCTTTGTGAGAGGGTGTTGTGGCATCCGGCTTTCTGTATGCTTGCATTGGGCTCGTACAGGTATTTGCTTACCTCATTGCAGTATGTGGCTGTGGAGTTGTGCTCCTCGTCCTGTGAGAACGTGAACTCCTGTATGCTCTCCTTCATTATGTTAGCGCAATGCACCTTGCATGTGCCGGTGGCGTTCCTTTCAAGGATGAACAGCAGTTCCTTACATTCGTTGTTTACGGCCACGACGTGCACCTCGCTGACGCTCTTCAGTTGTCGGCATGCCATGGTTATGTCGAGCATTGGTGAGCACTTTATCATCACCTTGTCGGCTTTCTCCAGGAGTGTGTCCTCCAACTCCACCACGTTAGGCTCACAGTCGCTCAGCGCCACTACCTTGCGGCCGTCACCGTCGCGGCGTGCAGGGTCAATGAATATCCAGTCAAGGTGTGGCAGGGAGTCAAGCAAGTCCTCACTGTTGCCGTTCATGACCTTGGTGTGGTCAAGTCCCAGTCGTGCAAAATTTGCTGTGGCAATCTCACACAGCCTCTCGTTGCGTTCTATGTAGAAGGTCTTGTCGAACCCTCGGGATATGTAGCTGAAATCGATGCCGAACCCGCCTGTAAGGTCGGCAAATCCCTTGCCACTGACCAATGCGGCCTTGTATCTTGCTGTGTGCTCGCTCGAACACTGCTCCATGGAAATCTTGGGCGGGTATATGATGCCCTCCACGGCCGACCATGCCGGCAGTTTCTCGCGTGCCTGTTGCCAGCCTTCAATCTGCACTACAGCCTCGCGTATGTCCACGTCGGGGTAGCGCTTGGCCTGCAAGGCAAGCGTGCGCACGTCGTCGTTGCGGTGTGCACTTATAAAATCCTTTGTTAAAGCATCGAACATAACCAGCAACATTTACGACACAACCTATTCCTTATTCGGAAAATAAGCGTTCTACACCTAACTCTTCATCAAGCCCTATAACACCTTTTGGAGCCTCAAAACGCCATTGGTAACCATATTTACTATCGAGATAATCAAAAATCTTCAAGTTCTGCAAAAGCTCACTTGAATAAACCGACAGAGTTAATCGTTGGTGATTGGCTTTAAGACTTTTAAAATTGTAGACTTCACTGCGGATATTATATTTTGCAAAAAATGATTTATAGGGCGTTATTTCGTCATAATCATTGACAATCATGCTGATAATCGGAGTTGCATCCTTTGACCACAGATATTCACTCAATGGTATTTCCACGCGCATGTCATTAATATCACTATTTACCACGACGAGAGTATCCTTCTTCAGGCCAACCCCATCGAAGCAGAGCGTATATTGCCCTGCCGGTAATTCTTTTATTCTGAAATAACCAGCATTATCCGAAGCTACAGCCACTCTTTCGGGAAGTTCTTTTACTGTTATACGTATATATGCCGCTACATCACCCAATTGATACCCATCCGATTTCATATCAGCAAACACCTTGCCGACAATATTATACAATTCGTTCACTTTATCTTGGGCATAGCCCGATACAACAAGTGCAAAGAAAAATAACAATATCCCTAAAAAACGTTTCATAACTATAGGTTGTTTATCATATTTTACTACTGACAAATATATAATAATTGAGCCATTCCTACAATATAATACAAAAAAAACGTCTGCCCCAAAGGAGCAGACGCCGTATTTAGGTTTAAGCGTTTATTAGAGCTTTGGACCTGCAGCAACGAGAGCCTTACCAGCCTCATTGCCTGTGTATTTGGTGAAGTTCTTGATGAAGCGGCCTGCAAGGTCAAGTGCCTTCTCCTCCCACTGAGCTGCGTCAGCATAAGTGTCGCGTGGGTCGAGGATAGCTGGGTCAACACCTGGCAACTCTGTTGGAACAACAAAGTCGAAGTGTGGGATAACCTTTGTAGGAGCTGTATCGATTGAACCATCGAGGATAGCGTCGATGATACCACGTGTATCCTTGATTGAGAT
>JAFYWE010000007.1 GCA_017558165.1 Bacteroidaceae bacterium | reverse complement strand
GGGAGATATCTCGTATGTTGCTTTAGAGATCCATTGACAAACACAAACCAATCGCGACCCGCACGGCACTAACCTTGTCAGTGCTACGTGCGACCTATCGCTGTTTGTGTTGTCGAACTGAACTTTCGTCGCTACGCTCTGTCGGAATGACAATTGGTGCAAACAAGCATATTTCATTTATTTGCCAGCACCGTCCACGATGCCCTTAAGTTTCTTTACCATCTCCTCGCCTCTGAGGCCGAACTCAACGACCTTGCCGTCGGGGCCCACAAGCACAGTATGGGGCACGCCTTTGACATTGAGCAGCCTTACACCTTCACTGCCCCAGCCTTTAAGAGTAGATATATGAACCCAGTTCTTGTGCACAAGGTTACTGTTCTCGATACAGCCCACCCAAGCATCGTAGTCATTGTCTATCGAGTAGCCCAACACCACAAGGTTGTCGCTGTTCTCGGAGTATGCAAGCGCCTCCTTCATGTATGGAATCTCACGACGGCAAGGTGCACACCAGCTTGCCCATATGTCAATGAACACATACTTGCCACGGAAATCGGACAGAGCAAGTTCCTTGCCATCGGGGGTGCGTCCCACGATGTCCGGAGCCTCGGAACCCACCTTGAGGTTTGCCGAGCGGATATCGTTCACAAGTTCCCTGTACATAGGTTCCTTGTGCAGCTCCTCGGGTACGGCATCAATGAACTCCTTGATTACATCGGTAGTAAATGTAGGCACAATTGCATACTTTATCACGTACAATGCCACCGGCGACGTGATGTTCTCATAGATGAAGTCCAATATCGCCACCTTGAAGTGCATATTGTTCACGTAGAACGTGGGGGATGTATACTTGAGCTCTTCCTCAATGTTGCCTCTCACATCGGCAGGAATCTTGTCCTGCGCCTCCTTCATACGCACCTTACTCTCCTGAATGCACTTGTTGTTCAGGTCAATATAGGCCTGATAGGTGTCATTACAAGGTGTACCGCCAATCTTTGCGCCCACCGGGTAAGCCGCATCAAAAGGGCCTACGGTTATCTCGCCCTCCTCAAGGAAGATCGAGATTGTACCATTGTCAAAGCCCGTTATGTAGTACAGGGCTGTCACATCGGGGGCAACACCCTCAATAGTGAACTTGTTATCCACTACGGGAGCTGTAGCTATCTCCACTCTCTGACCGTCAACGTCCTGCTCGAGCTTTACCTCTGTCACAATCTCATTGCTGTAGCAAAGGACGGGGCTACTCATCTCGCCCTTGATGACGAACCTCTTCTCCTGCGCCGAGGCGAGTGCCGCAATTGCCAAAAAGGCAAATAATAGTAATTTTTTCATTGTTTATGGTTGTTACTTAATTGTTTCAATGATTGTATCTATTCCATGTCCTCCTGGTCTATTCCTCAGCCTTCGGCAGGGCCTCTTCGCATGAAGAACACTTAAGTCTTTATATTCTACTTTAATTTATAAATTAAAACTCAAATTAAAGTTTTAAAGTCCTCCTCTGTTTATAGAGGAGGTGTCACGTAGTGACGGAGGAGTTTATAATTTCACCAAGCAGACAGGGCGGGTTAACCCCTTCCGCGTGGCTCGCCCCCTGATTCTGGGGGACAATATCAACTACTCCAGGTTCTCCTTAAGGAACGCCTTGAGCTGTTCGTCGCGCAGGCCGGTTGCCATGATGTTGTTGTACTCATCGAGCACGAACACTGCCGGAACGCCAGTCACGTTGTAGAGACGGATAACCTCGCAGTCCCATCCCTTAAGCGACGACACGTTCACCCATGTAAGGCCGTCCTTCTCAATCGCGGCCTCCCAGGCATCCTTGTCAACGTCAAGCGACACGCCGATTATCTCAAGTCCCTTGGGGTGGTACTCCTCGTACAGTTTCCTGAGCGACGGGTTGTTCAGACGGCAGGGGCCGCACCAGCTTGCCCAGAAGTCGATGATCTTTATCTTGCCCTTGACGCCGCTCATTGTCACCTGGTTGCCCTTGGTATCAAGCAGCGTGAAGTCGGGAGCCTTGGCACCCTGGTCGGTCATTGCAAGGCGGTCTATGCGCTCCTTTATCATACGGCCGTACTGTGTGGCCTTTGCACCGCTACCCAGTGAAGAGTACATGCTCCTTGACTCGCGGAGACCCGCATCGCGCATGATGATGTTGGAGTACACGGTATATGCCGATATCAGATTATCGTTCGCGGCAAGGAAACGGTTGGTAAACTCCCTGAGGTTGTCACGCTCACGCTTGAGGCTGTCGTTCACCTGGCTTGCGCTACGCAGTTTCTTGCCGGCGCGCAGTGAGTCATAACGCTCCTGCATGCCCGCTATCACAGTGCGCAGTGAGTCGGACACTGCCATATGCGCCACATAGCTGTCATTGAGTTTTCCACCCTTGATGTAGAAGTCACTACCCTCGCTCAGGCAGGCATCATAGGCCACGCCAGGCTCGGCAAAGAGCATGAAGCCACCCGCGAAGCCCTCGACTACAAGCTGTGCCACCATAGGCTCATTGGCCTTGGCCTGCATCTTGAACTTACCCTTCTTGAAGTCACAGAATCCCAAGGTGTCCGTAGCCTGCTCCGATGTGCGCGCAACAAGATAGAGACGTCCCTTCTTTATGCCAACGACTTTTCCCTTTATCGTAATGTCACCAGTCTGCGCAACAGTTGCAAAGGCACAGCACACGACAGACAATGCAAGCAGAATAATCCTTTTCATAACGTCAATCAATAAACCATCTTATACATATAATCATTCACGAACTGGATGTCCTTTATCTCACCCCACAGGTTACCCTCGTTATCCTTGTCGTAGAACAAAGGTGCATAATCGGTGTCGATGTCGGCAGCTGTGTCGAACTTTATCTCGGCCACGGCACCGTTGGTACCGTTGAACAGCACGATGTTGAGATACAGGCCAAGGTCATCACTGAACGGACTGCTCTCCTCGGTGCGGAACTTAATCTTTGTGACATCATAGCCCTGCGGTGCCTCATATACAACGTACTTGTCGCCGTTCGACACGTTGTAGCGGTATACTGTGTTACCCTCGGCAAAGAACAGGTTGGTTGTAGTGAACCATGCGTTGTAGACAATTGTCGACATGTCGGATGGAGTAAGACCTGTCAGTTTCTTCTCACTGAGGACGGTGTATGCCGATGGCTTCTCGGCCTCGCGCTCCTCGCCCACACCACGTGCGGCGTTCACCTTGCTGCCGTCACCTATGTTCTGCATCAACAGCTCATAGCGGTAATACTCACCCGTAGCCTCATCCTTGAAGATGAAATATGGGTTTTGGCGGTCATAGCTGTCGCGGTAGTTGATGTAGCCCATCACGGCGGTCATGCCCACAGGCGATTTCTGCAGACCCTGGAAGTTGACATTTGCATCGAGCAGAGGACTTTTCGAGATGTAGCTCTG
>JAFYWE010000065.1 GCA_017558165.1 Bacteroidaceae bacterium | reverse complement strand
GCTGCTATCGTTGACGCAAAGACTATCCTTTGGAACGGTCCTGCAGGTGTGTTCGAGTTCGACAACTTCACAGCAGGTTCACGCGCTATTGCCGAGGCTATCGGTAAGGCAACTGCAAACGGTGCGTTCTCACTCATCGGTGGTGGTGACTCAGTAGCTTGTATCAACAAGTTCGGTATGGCCGACCAGGTATCATACATCTCAACAGGTGGTGGTGCTCTTCTCGAGGCTATCGAGGGTAAGGTTCTCCCAGGCGTAGCAGCTATCAAGGGCGAATAATTTACCTTATTCAATAAAATTCAAATAAACAGCGTGCCAGCGCACGCTGTTTATTTTATAGACCTATCAAGAGGGAAAGTCACGACTTTTTACCTTCAACATTTCACCTTTCAGATTTCCGTTTTCACTTTTCAGCTTTGCTAAACTATGGACGAAAAGCGCATTACAGACATACAGCGTGAGGTTATCACATTGCTCAATGACAACAAGCTCAAGAAAGCCATCGACACCCTTGCCGAGGGTATCGACGAGCTGCAGGATTGGGAGTTACGCACACGCTACAACGAACTGCAGACAGCATACAAATATATGCTGGAGTACCTTCGTATGGGCATGCCCGACCCCGACAGGGAGCGTCTGTACGGCGAGCTGATGGGCAAATGCTACGTCATCAACGACCAGATAGCCATTGCAAGGCTCACCGAGCACTCTACCAAGGTATACTGCCAGATGCGACGCAAGCATAAGGGGCTGGCCGCACTGGAGAGCACCCACGCAAGGCTAAAGGAGAATTTCGCGAACAAGGAGGTGGCAAAGAGCCTCCCTGCCGACGAATGCCGTTCACTGAATGCCGAACTCGCAAGGGAGCATGAGCTGTTGTTGCAGCAACTGTTCGGCATTGTGTGGAGCAGCAACTGCTGGAGCAAGGCCGACGCCGAGACCATCTACCAATACATCTGCGACGGCGAGACCGCACTCAACGACCGCGCCGTACTGGTAAGCGCCGTGACACTGAGCGCACTCAAGTGTTTCGAGCCATTAAAGGCTATCACCCTATGCAAGCTCGCCACCAATGGCGAGAGCCTGCTGTCTACACGCGCCATCATAGGACTCATAATAGTGCTGTTCACATACAACCGTCGCATCAAGCACTACCCCGAGATCACCGACGCTATTGCCGTGATACGCGAGGACGCCACCATAATGCGCCGCATCGAGACCATACAGATACAGTTGCTCCGTTGCCGCGAGACACAGAAGATTGACCGCAAGATGCGCGAGGAGATAATTCCCGCAATGATGAAGAACCCCAACCTGCACAGCAACAAGTTCAGCATGGACATCCTCAAGGAGATTGAGCAGGACGAGGACAAGAACCCAGAATGGAAAAAGTGGATTGAGGAGGACGAGATAAAAGGCAAGATTGAGGAGATGAGCAAATGGCAGATTGAGGGCGCCGATGTTTACATGAGCACCTTCTCACAGCTCAAGAACTTCCCATTCTTTGGCGAGATGACCAACTGGTTCCGCCCCTTCGACACCACGGTACCCTGCATTGCCGAGATTCTGCCACCGGAGATAAAAGGCAACAAGAGCATCATTGGCGCCATCTGTGGCTCACAGTTCTTCTGCAACAGCGACAAGTACTCGTTCTGCCTCACCTTCGAGCGCGTGCCCAAGGAACAGCGCGACGCACTTATGGAGCAGATGACAGGCGGCATTGACGCCGACGCACCGGGACTCGATACCATCACCGAGATTCCGGCCGAGAAGCGTGCCGAGATACAGAGCAACCAGTACATACAGGACCTCTACCGTTTCTTCAAGCTCTCGAACTACCGTGGCGAGTTCAGCGACCCCTTCGCCATGTCACTCAACCTGTTGCAGAGCAAGGCACTATCGCCACTCATTGAGAGCAACGAGGCCACACTGCGCACGTTCCGCTACCTTGTGGAGAAGGAGTACTACGCCGAGGCATTCAAGGCCGGCAAGCTCTTTGAGAAGAGCGGCGAGGGCGATGCACAGTTCTTCCAGGAGATGGGATTCTGCGCACAGAAGGAATGCGACTACGACACCGCTGTCGACTACTACACCAAGGCCGACATCGTCAAGCCCGACACCCTTTGGACACTGCGCCACATAGCGCAGTGCTACCGTCTGCAGGGCGAATCGGACAAGGCACTCAGCTACTACCTCATGGCCGAGGAACTTGCCCCCGAGAACATATCACTGCTTATGCAGACCGGCGAGAGCTACGCCACCCTCAAGCAGTACGACGAAGCCTTTGCCCGCTTCTACAAGGTAGAATACCTTAAGCCCGACTCACGACGCGCAATGCGCGCCATAGCCTGGTGCTCATTCATCACAGGCAAGGACGATCAGGCACGCGGCTACTACAAGCGACTACAGGAAATGCCCCACCCCACATTCGAGGACTACCTCAATGCCGGACACACCGAGTGGGTAACACACAACAACGCCAAAGCACTGGAGTTCTACACCAAAGCCGCCGAAGTATGTGGCAGCAAGGAGAAAGTCGCCGAGCAGATAATGCACGACAAAACCGCACTCACCTCCCGCGGAATAAGAGAAATAGAACTACAGCTACTTAGAGACCTTATTAT
>JAFYWE010000064.1 GCA_017558165.1 Bacteroidaceae bacterium | reverse complement strand
TGACGAGAACATGATGTACGTTGTCGGTGCCACACAGGGCAAGTCATTCGAGAACGTACGCCGCATTGTCCCCAACCACTTCCTTCTCGTTCCAGGCGTAGGCGCACAGGGCGGCTCACTTGAGGAGGTATGCAAGTACGGTATGAACGACGATTGTGGCTTGCTCGTGAATGCCAGCCGCGCGATCATCTTTGCCGACGGCAGCGAGAACTTCGCGGCTGTAGCGGCTGAGAAGGCACACGAGTACCAGCAGCAGATGGAGCAGGAGCTCAAGGCAAGAAATATTATCTAAAGTGTTCAAAAGCACACCTTCTGCTACAATTTATACAAAAACACAACTCTAATTTGTGCGAAATGGTTATCTTCGCCAATAGAAGACAAACATAACGATTTATGAAATTCACAGCAAAACAGATAGCATCATTCATTGGCGGTGAGGTCGTAGGCAACGAGAATGCCGAGGTCTACACATTTGCCAAGATTGAGGAGGGAGTTCCTGGAGCCTTGTCGTTCCTTGCGAACCCCAAGTATGCCGAGTACATCTACACCACCAAGTCATCGGTGGTGTTGGTGAACCGCGATTTCGAGCCAAAGGCCGAGATTCTGGCTACACTCATCAAGGTTGACAATGCTTACGAGAGCCTTGCCAAACTCATGATGATGTATGAGGCTTCAAAGCCAAAGAAGACAGGTATCAGCTCACTCGCGTCAATTGCCGAAAGCGCAAAGATAGGCGAGAACTGCTACATTGCTCCTTATGCTGTCATTGGCGAGGGTTGCGAGATTGGCGACAACTGCTCAATCCACAGCGGAGTATCGGTAGGTGACGGTGCAAAGGTGGGCAACGGATGTATCCTCTATGCCAACGTGACCATCTACCACGACTGCCGCATCGGCAACGACTGTATCCTGCACAGCGGATGTGTCATCGGTGCCGACGGATTCGGTTTCGCCCCCACAGCCGAGGGTTACAACAAGATTCCGCAGACAGGTATCGTTGTAATCGAGGACAATGTGGAGATTGGCGCCAACAGTTGCGTTGACCGTGCGACAATGGGTTCTACAATCATACACAGCGGTGTCAAGATCGACAACCTTGTACAGATTGCCCATAATGACGAGATCGGCAGCCACACAGCCATGGCGGCACAGGTAGGTATCGCCGGCTCAACAAAGGTGGGTCAGTGGTGTATCTTCGGTGGACAGGCCGGTATTTCGGGCCACAGCACCATCGGCGACCGCTCTACAGTGGGTCCACAGTGCGGTACAATCGGTAACCTCAAGGGCGGTGAGACACTCCTTGGTTCACCAGCCATGGACGCACGCGAATATATCCGCATTGCGGCATATATGAAGCGTTTGCCCGAGATGGACAAGAAAATCAAACAGCTTACAAGGGAACTTGAGGCTTTAAAGAACAAATAAGAGAACACTTCCATGAGTAAACAGAAGACATTGAACGGTAGTTTCTCGCTCTACGGCAAGGGATTGCACACAGGACTCAGCCTGACAGTGACATTCAACCCTGCGCCCGAGAACTACGGATACAAGATACAGCGTATTGACCTTCCTGGCGAGCCCATCATCGATGCTATTGCCGAGAATGTTACAGAGACCACACGCGGAACCGTCCTCACCAAGGGCGAGGCACGTGTAAGTACTGTGGAGCACGCCATGGCGGCACTTTTCGCATTGGGCATCGACAACTGCCTCATGCAGGTGAACGGTCCCGAGTTCCCAATCCTTGACGGTAGCGCCATACATTATGTCGAGAACATCGAGCGCATCGGAATCAAGGAGCAGAACGCCGAGAAGGATGTTTTTGTAATCAAATCAAAGATTGAGATAAAGGACGAGAATACAGGCAGTTCAATCATAATCCTGCCCGACGAGGCATTCAGCCTTAACGTGCTCGTGCACTACGACAGCGACTTCCTGTTCAACCAGTATGCGACACTTGAGGACATGAACGACTTTAAGAACGAGATTGCATCAAGCCGTACATTCGTGTTCGTACGCGAGCTGGAGCCACTCCTCAACCTTGGTCTCATCAAGGGCGGCGACCTTGACAACGCCATCGTGATCTATGAGCGCCAGATGCCTCAGGACAAGTTCGATAAGCTTACCGACATGCTCGGCACCCCACGTATGGATGCCACAAGACTGGGCTACCTCAACCACAAGCCACTTGTGTGGAACAATGAGCCTGCACGTCACAAGCTGCTCGACATCATCGGTGACCTTGCCCTCATAGGCAAGCCATTGCAGGGACGCATCATCGCAACCTGCCCAGGCCACACCATCAACAACAAGTTCGCGCGTGCTATGCGCAAGAACATCCGCGAGCACCAGATACAGGCACCTGTATACAACCCTAATGCAGAGCCTGTAATGGACATCAACCGCATCAGGGAATTGTTGCCACACCGCATACCTATGCTCCTTATCGATAAGGTAATAGAGCTTGGCTCGAACAACATTGTAGGTATCAAGAACGTTACAATGAACGAACCGTTCTTCGCAGGCCACTTCCCCGAGGAGCCTGTAATGCCAGGCGTACTGCTTGTAGAGGCCATGTCACAGTGCGGTGCACTGCATATACTCAACATGCTCGATGAGCCAAGCAAATACTCTACATACTTCGTGAAGATGGACAAGGTCGTATTCTACAAGAAGGTAATACCGGGCGACACCCTTATCTTCAAGGTAGAGCAGACCGCCCCACTCCGTCACGGACTCGCTATGATGAAGGGTTACGTGTTCGTAGGTGAGCAGATGGCTGCCGAGGCACAGTTTACAGGACAGATTATTAAGAACAAGGAATAAAACAGAAAAGCTATGATAAGTCCATTGGCACATATCCATCCAGGTGCAAAGATAGGTGAGAACTGCACCATTGAACCATTCGTATATATCGAGGACAACGTAGTGATCGGCGACAACTGCCACATCATGGCACACGCGTCACTCCTCAGCGGTACACGCATGGGCAACAACAACAAGATCTATCACGGAGCCGTGATTGCAGCCACTCCACAGGACCTCAAGTTCGTGGGCGAGGAGACAACTGCCGAAATCGGTGACAACAACATGATACGCGAGAACGTTACCATCAGCCGTGGTACCGCTTCAAAGGGCACAACAAAGGTCGGCAGCAACAACCTTCTCATGGAGAACTCTCACATCGGCCACGACAGCGTTGTAGGCAACGGATGCATCATCGGTAACTCTACCAAGATTGCAGGTGAGGTAACCATCCACGATTGCGCTATCCTCAGCGCCTGCGTGCTTGTACACCAGTTCAGCCACATCGGAAGCTACGTTATGATTCAGGGCGGCAGCCGCATCAACAAGGATGTACCGCCATACATCATCGTAGGACGTGAGCCTGCAAGATACAGCGGACTGAACATCATCGGCCTCCGTCGCCGTGGCTTCAGCAACGAGGCCATCAAGAGCGTACACGAGGCTTACCGCCAGATCTATGAGAGCGGAACAATCGTGTCAACCGCACTTGCACGCATCAAGGAGAGCTGCAACATCACTCCCGAGGTCGAGAACGTACTCAACTTCATCGAGAAGGTATCGGAGAGAGGTATCATCGGCTAATTCCTTAATAGACTGACTATTTATAAACTGATTAAACAAACAATACTATGGTATACAAATTCAGACTCCTATCGGACGAAGTGGATGATTTCAGAAGAGACATTGAGATAGATTCTGACGCTACCTTCTTCGAACTCCACAAGGCTATCCTGGAATCGGTAAACTACCCCGATGACCAGATGACATCATTCTTCATCTGTAACGACCAATGGATCAAGGAGGTTGAGATTACCCGTGAGGATATGGGAAGCATGTCCGAGGACGAGAACTACATCATGGCCGAAACCGTAATAGGCGACCTCGTTGAGGATGAGAAGCAGAAGCTGATGTACGTGTTCGACCCACTCGCCGACAGAGTATTCTACATGGAGCTCAGCAAGATTGAGTTCGGCAAGGACATTGATGCAGCGGTGTGCACACGTAGCGTGGGCGATGCTCCGGCACAGACACTTGACTTCGAGGAAATCATGAGCAAGAGCCCGGCTGTTGCCGCAAACGACGAGTTCAGCGAGGACTTCTACGGCAGCGACGAGTACAATGACGATGACATTGACCCAGAGGGCTTTGACATGGGCAACATCAGCGACATAAGCTCAATCGACGACCTTTATTGATAGTAAGCGTACACACATAGCACATGAACAGCCTGGTTGTACTCATTGGCCCCACTGCCGTTGGCAAGACCGACACGAGCCTTGCCATAGTATCGCATTTGGGTTGCCCTATAATCTCAGCCGACTCAAGACAGATGTATAAAGGCCTTGAGATAGGTACAGCTATGCCCACAAAGGAAGAACTGGCCCGACACAAGCACTACTTTGTCGGCCAGCTCTCTCCTGGTGACTATTACAGTGCGGCACGTTTTGAGGAGGACGTATTGCGCCTCCTTGAAAACGAATTCAAGAACCACCCCACAATGTTGATGTCGGGTGGTTCCATGATGTATATCGATGCGGTATGCAACGGAATCGACGACATCCCTACCGTGGATGAGATTACCCGCGCCACAATCCTTGAGAAATATGAACGCGAAGGCCTTGAGAGCCTTGCCGCGGAGTTGCGCATCCTTGACCCCGAGTATTACAACGAGGCTGACATAAAGAACCCCAAGCGCGTGATGCACGCACTTGAGATATGCTACATGACAGGCAAGAGATACAGCAGTTTCCGTACAAGGCAGAAAAAGAAGCGCCCGTTCAACATCATAAAGGTTGGACTGCAACGCGACAGGGAAGAGCTCTATGAGCGCATCAACAGGCGTGTGGACATGATGATAGAGAACGGACTCATAGAAGAGGCCAGAAGGTTCTATCACCTCAAGGACCACAACTCATTGAACACCGTGGGCTACAAAGAGATATTCAAATACCTTGACGGCGAATGGACACTACCCTTTGCCATTGAGAAGATAAAGCAGAACACGCGTATATACTCCCGCAAGCAGGTCACATGGTACCGCAAGGACGGCGACATTGCCTGGTTCCACCCGAGTGACATCGAGGGAATCATCAACAGCATCGAAAGCCGCATTACTGAAGAGTAAACAATAACCAAACACAAACTACTATGAAAATCAGAAAAACATTGACCGTTGTATTTACAACGCTCATGCTCCTGCTTGTCGCAGCACAGGAAAGCAAGGCGCAGAACATTCAGGTACTCTATGACACAGAGCGCGACTGCGTAACCTCCACTGTAGAGATGTTCCGTCCCGATAACTACGGTAGCACATTCTTCTTCGTTGACATGGACTACACACCAAAGGTGACAGGTGCATACTGGGAGATCTCACGCGAGCTCTGCTTCTGGAAGGACAGCAAGTACTCATGGCTGTCGGTACACCTTGAGTTCGACGGTGGACTAAACACCGCTGCCGGCGCATTCAACAACTCATGGCTCACCGGTCTAACCTATTCAGGCCACTCAAAGGACTTCAGCAAGACCTGGTCAATTTCAGCCATGTACAAGCTCATTCCTGACACAAAGGACGCAAAGGGCAAGGCACAGGAGCACAATTTCCAGGTAACAGGTGTATGGGGCATCAATTTTGCCGACGGTTGGTGCACATTCAGCGGTTTCATGGACTTCTGGCGCGAAATGCGTCCATGGCAGGGAACTGAGTACATCTTCATGTCCGAGCCACAGCTTTGGGTAAACCTCAACAAGATCAAGGGTTGGGAAGATATCAACCTGAGCGTAGGTGGCGAGGTTGAGCTCTCTAACAACTTTGTAGAGGAGGGATTCCGCGCAATGCCTGCTATCGGTGCAAAATGGACTTTCTAATAACAGAATAAGAACTAAACACAGACAATAAAATGCTTAAGAAACTTTTTGGCTTTGATTCAACAAAGACCACAGTCAAGACAGAGATTCTTGCCGGAATAACGACATTCCTCACAATGTCGTATATCCTTGCAGTGAACCCGGACATTTTCAGCGCGCTCAAGGATAACCCTATGCCTGGCGGTGCAGTCTTCACAGCGACAGCCCTCGCGTCAATCATCGGTTGCATGGCAATGGCATTCATCGGCAAGCTGCCATTCGGCCTTGCTCCAGGTATGGGTCTAAACGCCTTCTTCGTATTCACTGTATGTAACGCAATGGGATACAGCTGGCAGTTCACTTTGACAGCCGTGTTCATCGAGGGTCTCATCTTTATTCTGCTCACAGTAACCAAC
>JAFYWE010000063.1 GCA_017558165.1 Bacteroidaceae bacterium | reverse complement strand
CGTTGTTTTTTATATTCAAAAATGTCTGTTTTCTTCTTTTTCTCGGTTACGTAGCCCGCTACGCGCCCTACAAAAAATAATAAAACACCCTATTTTTGCTCTATAAAAAACTTAACGATATAAATTTAAACAGCTTCTTAGTATTTGACTTCAATGTTGTTTCTACACTCATTGTAGCGCGCCGGACTGTCGGCACCCTCACTGATTATAGTACAATTAGCGTGCCAAAAAATCCCTGATTTTCATAAATTATTGAAAACCAGGGATTAAATAAAATTTACAGTTTCTACTATATGTAGAAAAGTGTGGAATTATGTGGAACAGTGTGTGGAAAATTTCCACACCACACAGCCTAGTCAAGACCGTATAGCTTGAGTTTGTTGTAGAGTGTCTTGCGGTCGATACCCAACAGCTGTGCCGCACGGCTCTTGTTGTTTGACGTACGTTGCAGCGCATCGATGATGCGGTTCTTCTCATCGTTCCTGTCGAACAACGGCCTTGCGGTATTCTCAGCCGGCAATTGTATGTCAAGGTCACCCGCAGTTATGTAACTGCCCTGAGCCAACAGTGTGGCACGCTTTACGACATTCTTGAGCTGACGCAGGTTTCCAGGCCATGAATAGCCCTGCAACAGCGCTGTTGCCGACTCATCGAAGCCAATAAGTTGCCTGTCAAGTTCCCTGTTGGCGTGGTCAAGGAAGAAGTTTGCAAACAGCATTATATCCTGCTGGCGCTCCTTGAGTGACGGCATGCGCAACGTGAACTCATTTATGCGGTGGTAAAGATCCTCGCGGAACGTTCCATTCTCAATGGCAAGCTGCAGGTTCTCATTGGTGGCACACACAACACGCACATCCACCTCAATCTCCTTGGTAGAGCCCACAGGCCTCACACGACGCTCCTGCAGTGCACGCAACAGCTGTACCTGAACCTCATAGCTCAGATTTCCTATCTCATCAAGGAATAGCGTTCCGCCGTTTGCCTCTACAAAAGCTCCGCTCTTGTCGGCCACAGCACCGGTGAAAGAACCCTTTACATGCCCGAAGAACTCCGATGCCGCCAGTTCCTTGGGTATTGCCCCACAGTCAATGGCAACAAAAGGCTTGTCGCTACGCCTGCTCAACTGGTGTATGCGCTTTGCCACGAACTCCTTTCCCGTACCGCTTGCACCATTGATGAGCACGGACATTGGTGTGGGAGCCACAAGAGCCACATAGTTATACAGCTGGCGTGCAGGCTCGCTTTTACCCTCCATATATTCTACTGTATCGGACTTGGCCGCACTCTTTGCCTGTGTCTTCCTGCCCTGCGCGGAAGCGGGTTCACTTCCCTGCTTTATGGCCTCTTCAATCTTCTTCAGGAGATCCTCGGGGTGCAATGGCTTCGATACATAGTCGCAGGCACCGCCCTTCATGGCATTCACGGCTCCCTGTATATCGGCATAACCGGTCATTATTATCACAGGGACTGCATTCTCCCTTGTCCATTCAAGCAAGGATGTACCGTCACCATCGGGCAATCGAAGGTCGGAGAGCACAAGCTCCACACCACCCTTCTCAAGTTCCCTGCGTGCACCGCCTACACTGCTTGCCTGCAGTATATTGAAACCCTTCCTTGTCAACCATGTCTTGAGCATGGTAGAGAAGGTTATATCATCCTCTACAATCAATATTGTCTTTGACATAATACCAGACTTTAAATAAGATAGTAATACAGATGTTTACACCATCATTCATGTCATATCAACCGCATGGGAGATATCTCTTTATAGACTACTATAGAGATTCATCACTACGTATCGGAATGACAGACTGCTATAATACACACTCGGCCTCGGCAATCATACTGTCCACCACACCAAGTATCAATGTTATCTTCTCGTCGGCTTCGGGCGGGTACTCCACGCAGTCACGCCTTGCCTCGAACCATTCAAGCTCTTCCTTTCCCAGCTGTGCACCCAGCATCACGAACACCGGCAGCAATTGGTGCGTGACAACCGTCACTGCAGAGATATCCTTGTCACACATGGCACGCTCAAGGGTATCCCTCTTTTTCCTTGTCTCGCTAATGAACGTCTCCATTATACAGGCAATTCCCTCCTTGTCATCACCCGCAAACGATGTCATCTGCCCGAAGTCGAAATTTCCTCCCTTTGTAACATCAGCCAATACGACCAACAGCTCCTTGCGTGTGAACGGCTTGTGAAGGCAGGCCGCAAAACCGTGACCGGCCAGCAACTGACTGTCCATATCACTCCTTGCCGTCATGGCAACCACAGGCAATGCCGAGAGCTCGGGCACCTCACGCAACCTTGATATCAGCTCTATCCCGCTCATTGCAGGCATCTGTATATCGGTGACTATCACGTCGAACCTTTTCTGACGTGCGTGGATGAACAGCTCGTCGGGATGCGTGCAACAGACAACCGAGACTGGTGTCCCTGCCAAAAGCGCTGCCGTCATATCAAGCTGCAGCCTGTCATCATCAATAAGCAGCAACTCCAGAGGTCGTACATCGGGTACATCACACACCTTGCCGGCATCGGCCGGCACATCGGCACCAGAGCGTTCCAAAGGCATCTCAATATGGAATGTCGTTCCATCGCCCACGCGGCTCTCAATCCTTATCTTGCCACCCAACAACTGCACAAGCTTGCTTGTTATTGCAAGACCCAGACCGAAGCCCTCCTTGCCCTGAGCATTGGACAGCCTTGTAAACTCCTTGTATATGACCTCCTGCTCCTCGGGTGTTATACCGCAACCTGTATCACTCACGCTCAAGCGCAAATTACCGCCTACCCACTCTGCACAAAGCCGTACACTACCCTCATCGGTAAACTTGATGGCATTACCCATTAGGTTCTCCGCTATCTGCCTTATGCGCAAAGGGTCGCCGATGAAAACATTATCAAGCCAACCGTTTATCTCTGCCGTCAGCTCAAGACCCTTGCTCCTTGCCTGCGGAATGAAATTGGCAACTATACCCTCAAAAAGCTCCTTGGCATGGAACGGTACCGACTGGCACTCCATCTTGTCGGCATCGAGCTTGTGGAAATCGAGCAACGAGGTTACAAGCCCCAGCAGGTGGTTTGCCGAGCCCTGCATGTTCTGCAGGTAGAAGTGTTCGCGCTCACCAGTGGTTATGTTCTCAAGCAACTCAATATAACCGAGTATTGCACCCACTGGCGCCTTTATGTCATGCGTTATTGTCAACATCAGCTGTTCCTTGGCCTTGAGCAACTCCTCGGCACGCAGTTTCGCCTTCTCAAGTTCCTTGCGATAGTGATTGCTACGTGCAATGTCACGCCATATGAAGAAGAGGAACACCCATGCCAGCAACAACGACGCGATGGCAATGCAGGAGATTGTCATTGCAGTCCTGCGACGCACAAGCTCATTCTCGGCCTGCTGGCGCCAGACACGTTGGCTGTCCTCATCCTCTATAGTCTTGAGCAACTGCTGTAACTTACCGCTCAACTGCATACTGCTGATAGTGAGACTGCGCATCTGCCTGTCAAGCCTTGAAAGCCTCTCCTCCTGGATATCCGATGCGCGCATCTGCATCTCCCTGAGTATATCCGTTATGGTATCGTCAACAAACATGTTCTCATGCGCATGATACGGCATGACCTCATATATGGTATCATTCACAACAATGGAATCATTCTTTGACGGTGAGAACACGTCGCGTACCCTGCCGAAGAATCCCTTACGCTTGTTTGCCACTTTCCTTGAGGTAGTACGCACGAAAACCTTATCATTGATACGCCTTGCATCCAGGAGTGAATCCTGCAACTGTATCATGGCCTCAATCTCCCTGCGGTAGAGATCATCGGTGGCATCCTCCTTCAATATCTCCATAAGACTGCGCATGTTCATCTCCTTCTGTGCGACAAGAGCCGACACGGAATCGATACGTGCTATCTGCACGGCATCATCTGTGATAAAGCGCAAGGAATCAATATACGCATTGGCAAAGGATATCGCATCCTTGTACGATGCATATTCGGTCACCTGCCCAATGGCTATTGTCTGACCTATAATCTCGGCACGGTTAAGCTGGCCTATAATCTCATTGGTTATACGACGGCGGTCCGAAATCTGCCTGTCATATTCATCAATTTCGGTTATATGCTGCACGCCACGGTACACGTACCACATGGTCGCGATGAGCAACAATGTGAGCAGTACGTAACCTATAGTCACCTTGTAACGTATGGAAGATCCTTGCATGGCAGTAAACTTAGAAGCTGTTTAAATTTATGTCCTTGAAATTTTTATAGAACTTTTTTAGAGTGTTTTTTTATTTTTCAAAGGCGCATAGCGGGCTATGTAACTGCGAAAAAGAAAAAAACAGGCAAAAAAGGGCATAAAAAGACAAGCACTTCTTGAGGACAATGTAAATAATATTTTTGAAAGAAATTTAAACAGCTTCTTATCATACAAAGATATTATCTTTACCGACACTTGTGCCGGTTATTGTGTTAAGTTTTATAAAATTTTAAAAACATGCACACTTGGCTAGAAGTAAGGACACACGCTGAATAAAAAATCCTATTTTTGCAAAAGAGTATATCATTACCAATTATGGAAGATTTTTTCTATTTCACCAAAGGACAGCGCCGAGGCATAATACTGTTCCTTGCAATAATTATTGCCATAATAGTATTCAAGTGGATAATTTGAGCATCAAAAAATGTGATGCACAACCCAAAATGCATTATTTTTGCAGATAATAGCCTAAAAGAAAACGGTAAATAATATATGAACGGAGACTTCAATATACGCGGCAAGAACAGCGACAAGGAGTTCGAGAATGCTTTGCGCCCCCTCTCCTTCCCCGACTTCAACGGACAGGAGAAGATTGTGAGCAATCTCAAGATCTTTGTACAGGCCGCAAGGATGCGTGGCGAGTCACTCGACCACGTACTGTTGCACGGCCCCCCAGGATTGGGAAAGACCACACTCAGCAACATCATAGCCAATGAGCTTGGCGTAGGCTTCAAGGTGACATCGGGCCCGGTGCTCGACAAGCCGGGAGACCTTGCGGGAATCCTGACGTCACTGGAGCCAAACGACGTGCTTTTCATTGATGAGATACACCGCCTGTCGCCCATTGTGGAGGAGTACCTGTACTCGGCCATGGAAGACTACCGCATTGACATTCTCATTGACAAGGGCCCGTCGGCGCGTTCAATACAGATTGACCTGAGCCCTTTCACACTCATAGGTGCCACCACACGCAGCGGACTGCTCACAGCCCCGTTGCGCGCCAGGTTCGGTATAAACATGCACCTTGAATACTATGACAGCAAGACGTTGGCCGGCATCATAAGCCGCTCGGCACAGATACTCGGTGTCACATACGACGAGGAGGCTACATACGAGATTGCACGACGCAGCCGCGGTACACCACGTATTGCCAACGCACTGTTGCGCCGTGTACGCGACTTCGCGCAGGTGATGGGCAACGGACACATAACCAATGCCATTGCAAAGATGGCACTCGAGGCGTTGAACATTGACAGATACGGTCTTGACGAGATTGACAACAAGATACTCTGTACAATCATCGACAAGTTCAAGGGTGGTCCTGTAGGTCTTGGCACCATTGCCACCGCATTGAGCGAGGACAGCGGAACCATTGAGGAGGTATACGAGCCTTATCTCATAAAGGAGGGATTCCTCAAGCGCACACCACGCGGACGCGAGGTGACCGACCTTGCATACAAGCACCTTGGCCGCAACCGTTACGAAAACGGAGAAATAGGGACACTCTTTTAAGAAGTTGTTTAAATTTATATCGTTAAGTTTTTTCTAGAGCAAAAATAGGGTGTTTTATTATTTTTTGTAGGGCGCGTAGCGGGCTACGTAACCGAGAAAAAGAAGAAAACAGACATTTTTG
>JAFYWE010000062.1 GCA_017558165.1 Bacteroidaceae bacterium | reverse complement strand
TAGCCTGCAACTGCTCCATGTTGTTGAAGTTGAATGCTGGGATAGCATAGCCACCCATCATTGCCTTAGCGAACATCTCTTTAGTGTTCACAAGACCCAATTCTTTGTAATTTACCATAGTTATTTATACTTTAAAGTAATTAAATGAATATCGGAACATTTACCTTAACGGTAATTCTCTGCAAATTTAATAAAATCTTTCGGTATACATACTTATAAAAGAAAAATTTCTGCAATAAAGATTCTTTCACACTAGCGCGACAATATTTTGCCGCAAAAGGAGTATATTTGAGCTAAGCTCGAATATTTTCTGCACTCGCTGTGAAAAATATTGAAGCAAGCTTCATATTTCTCGCTTGATTATAACCATATTTGAGCTAAAGCTCGAATATACTTTCGCTCGCTGGAAGAAATATTCAAGTAAACTTGATATTTCTCGCTCGCTTGTTCGTATATTTGCAGAATTGACACAAGGTATTCCACTTTGACAGGACTATGAAAACAAGATACGTATACCCGCCCCTGTTGCTGTCGTTGCTTGCCTTCTTCATCGTAGGCGGTGACAGGCTTTTCGGCTACACACCACCGGAGCCTGTAGAAGTGGAAATCGTCGAGCCGGAATATGAATACCTGTCGCCGCATGTGTGGATATCGCACTACGACGAGCACTTCAGGCAGGCCGCCGACAGCCTTGAGCTTGACTGGATGCTCATTGCCGCCATCGCACACACCGAGTCACGTTTCGACAGCGCTGCGGTATCAAGCGTAGGAGCCAAGGGTGTAATGCAGATGATGCCAAGCACGCTCAACGGCCTTGACGTGCCCGACTCATTGCACGCCGATAACAGCGCCAACATACACGCATCGGCAAGATACCTGAAGTCGTTGTACCGAAGGTTCAGGCGTGTAAAGTATGCCGACGAGCGCGTGAACTTCGTGCTTGCATCGTACAACGCCGGCTACGGACACATACTCGACGCCATGAGACTCGCACACAAGCATGGCTATGACAGGCACCGCTGGACAGGGCATGTGGACACATTCCTGATAAAGAAGAGTATACCCGAATACTTCAACGACAGCGTATGCCGCAACGGCGAGTTCAAGGACTGGAGACAAACGCTATCTTTCGTGAACAAGGTACAGCGCAGCTGGAAGCGTTTCAACAGGATGCAACAGGAGTATGCAGACTCGGTACACCAGGTCATCACCACCGACACCTTGAAAAGAATAGGATATCCCCTGAAGAAGGATTCAGTAATATAACAACAAAATCGGCACACCTGGTGTGTCGATTTTCATATACAAACTCTTACCTTATTACTTGCTCAACTGCCCCGTCACAGCGGATATGTTATATTACAAATCCCAAATGACAGACATTGCAAAAGCTCCTCCACTCGCTAGCGAGGTTGGAGGCGTCACGCAGTGACGGAGGGGAGTATTTTTTTGTTGCTTTATCTCCTCACCGCTTCGCGGAGCTCCTCTTGATCACAAACAAGAGGAGCACCCAGAGGGACCGCTTGCGGTGGAGAAGACAGATATTACAATTTGAAAATTCTGAATGCCCGCAAATTGGGACAACATCTATATCATCACCCAAAAAAAATCGCTTCCACTCTCAACGAATGGAAGCGATTTTCATTCTATACAAAATAGTCCTTACTTGCTCAACTGCCCGTGCATGGCCACAACTGCATGACATCCGTCACCCATTGCAAGGATTCCATGCCCCGGCATCTTTGCGCTTACTCCAGCGACAGGTTCACTACCTTCACAATGTCAAGTATAGTCACCACGCCGTCGCCGGTGATGTCATAGGTCGACAGATTATCGTCACCACCCTTTAGACTGTAGTTCACCACAGCCACAATGTCAAGCACGTCAATGGCACCATCCTTGTTCACATCGCCCTTGGCGGTTGTCTGCACGTTGCTCTGCGAACCGTCGCTATCGGGCTCCGACGGGTTGAAAGGATTATACCTGAACTTTGCCACAAGCGTAACATCCTCGGCTGGCATCAGGTAGTTGAAACTACTATTGCTGCTTACTATGGTTGCCCCCTTGTACCATCCAAGGAACTCATAGCCCTGGTTCACGTATGCAGTCAATGTCACAGTGCTGTCAAACTTGACACGTGTCACGCTATTCCTGTTGAACGAGCAGGCGGCATCGTTGTTGCTTGTGAGCGTGAGCTTGTACTCGTCACTTACGCTGGGCTCCTGGGGCGATGTCGGGGTGTACGCAAAATGTGCCACAAACGCCGCATTACCGGCTGCCACCGTATAGGTGAAGCTGGTCTTGTCACTGTAACGCTCTCCGTTGAGTGTCCAGTGTGAGAACGTGTAGTTGTTGTTGCGCAACGAGTAGCTTATGCTACGGCTTGTACCCTCGAGGTATTTTCCCGCACCGTATGTATAGGCCACGTTCGCCGGACTGCAAGCTACCGTTATATTGTAGTAGATGTTCTCCTCGGGCTCGGGCGGGTTTACCGGATTGTATTGCGCATACAGTGCCGGTGTGCTCCCCAGGACGAGGAGCAGCACCAACATTGCATTTCGTATTATACTATTCATACTTCTGTTTGTTTTTGCCTTTGTTTGTGTTACCATTCACTCTTTACTTTGTTCTACAACGACACTGTATTTTGTCATTCCGAACCTTGTGTGAGGAATCTCCCATTCATTGATTCCACAAACAGGTTTTCAGTTTTTCACTTTACAACCTTCTCACCGCCTATGATGTAGATACCCTTACCGGCATCCTGCATCTTGCGGCCCTGGAGGTCATAAACGGTTTTAACATTTCCGTTTTCACCATTCACATCCTCAATGCCTGTTGTACCTGGGGCAGTACCCTTGAGCAGAATCTCGAAGCGCTCGTTGAATGTACCCGCATCGGTACTGAAGCTGTATGCACCGTCATTGAGGTTGTGCAGCTCACCGGTCTTGTAGTCCTTAACGAATACCTCGGCATCCATGCGCTGTGCCTCAATTGTGTAGAAGCCTGCTGTTGGCGCGGTGTAACCCAACATCACAACACCGTTATCGGCCGGACGCTCGTTGATTGCATAGTGTACATTGTCACGTCCAATGGTGTAGAGCTGTGCCACTCCCTTGGTCTCGAACTTTGAGGCATCGCATGCTGTCTCGTAAGCGAGTGACTGCTGTTCGTTGAAGACGATACGTGTGCGGTCATTGCTTGTACCGTTATCCAATACAAGGTTAATGAGCAAGCGGTCGGGGTTCACACCACGTGCACGGCGTGCGGCGCTCTGCTTCACGGCCTTGCTGTTGGACTGTTTTTGTGTCATCTGCTCCTCACCGTCGTAGGCAATCTCATCCTGGCCCTCGGGCTTCTGCACGAAGAATGCCTCGTATGGTGCAAAGTGGTAGTCGTCGTCGCCCGGACGAATCGCAACGTACTTCTCACCGTCCCACACTGTCACAGGGGCAGTGTAGTCCATATCGGCCATGTCGTAGTAGCTGAGGTATGGGTTACCCACGAAGTTCCAGCTTGCATCCTTCAGGTTCTCGCTCACGTGTGCAACAAGCTCGTTATACTTATCCTCTTTCTTGAACTTCACGTCCTTGATATTGAGCACGAGCACGTCATTTGCCGAGCACTGGAAGATGTAACCGCGTGCGGCCTTAAGGTGGTTCTCGTTGATATCCTTCCAGCCACCGCTGCCGCTCGTTGCACGCTTCTCACCGTCGTAGTAGCGGAAGACGTAATCGCTGCCGTTCTCCATTGAGATATTATCAAACCATATATCGAATGGGAAGGCAAAGAAGTACCAGCGGCCGCCCGTGACGTTGATTTTAATATGCAGGTCATCGATATGCAGGTTATTGTCACCAATAATAGAGCCACTGTTGCCGTTGACGTCACAACCTACGTTCACGTCGCCCAAGTTCTGGTTAGGTTCCTCCTCGTCACCCTGCTCACCCTCAACAATAAAACCACCACCGGCATTGATGTCGGCATCGGGGGCGTTGCCGTCGGAACCCTTAATGTAGCCTGTACTGTCGTTGAGAACATAGTCATTGTTCACATAGAAGTACTCATATGGCTCGTCGAACTCCTCAAGGTTCAAGAAACGCTTCCAGCCATCCTCATCCCAGTAGTAGTTGTAGAAACTGAAGCTTGGAACATAAAGCGTAGCTGTTGCAAATGTACAGAATGTATTCTCCTTAATAGCAGTAGGCTCAACGGTGTAGGTATAGACCTTGTTAAGATTAGCACAGCCATTGAATGCCTCATTTCCAATGCTCTGTACCGAGCTTGGGATTCTAATCTCTTCAAGAGATAAACACCCATTGAAAGCAAATGGATCAATTGTCTTTACAGTTGG
>JAFYWE010000061.1 GCA_017558165.1 Bacteroidaceae bacterium | reverse complement strand
TCTGCTTGTAAGGCAGATGCTCTAAACCAGCTGAGCTAAACGTCCAATAGGTTGCATTTCTCAATTGCGATGCAAAGGTATATCTTTTTATTTTAACTACCAAATTTTCCAAAGAAAAAATTCATATTTTTTGCAAAAAACATCTCAAATACCCTTCTAACAAGACCTATCAGCATGTAACAGCAATATAAGAGCATGACAAGCCCCCGGACACACCCGCAACCCATGACAACCATACACCATACGCGTAGCACTTCACGCTAGCATATAGCATACATGACAAAATAAAAATGGACAAGCCATTGGCTTGTCCATTTTATAATATACTTGAAGTATGTATTACTTAACAACCTCGATGATAGCACGACGGTTCAAGTACTTGGTAGCGTGCTCGCTAGACTCGCCAACGGCAACAACCTCTACCTCAACACCAGCAGCCTCGATAACCTTAGCTACAGCCTTTGCACGAGCCTCAGCAAGACCCTTGTTGTACTCCTCAGAACCGATAGTATCTGTATAACCGATTACTCTCAACTTTGCACCAGCCTCAGCAGCAGCCTTAGCATAAGCCTCAATATTCAACTGCTCCTTCTTTGAAGCGATCTTAGAAGAACCGAACGCAAAGAAGATTGACTCCTTAACATCAACAGCTGGCTTGCTCTTCAACTCATTGTAAGCAGCATTCAACTTGTCATAGTCGTTCTTGAGAGCCTTGTATGAGTTCTTGAGCTTATTATTCTCGCCCTGTGCATCGTTCAACTGAGACATCAACTCAGCAAGAGCCGCAGCGTGCATTGCGCTGAGTACAGGAACGTCTACTGAGTGCTCCCAATCAACCTTGTTGAACTTGTATGCAACGCCAAGGTTTGCAGACCACATCATATCCTGACCCTCTGAACCTACTACGCCGCTGAAACCGTTACGCAAGAATGTACCAGCCAACTCAAGGTTGATAGCCCAGTGCTTAGACACGCGGAAAGTATTGATGATACCATAGTTAGCAGTAATAGTACCTGTAAGGCCGTCGAAATCCTCGTGGTTCATAGCCTCACGTGCACCCCAGCCAACACCTACATAAGGAATGAAGTTCCAGATACGTGCCTCATTGTAACCACAGATCAAGTTGCTGAGGTTGAACATTGCATCGAAGTGGAAGTTCATGAACATTGTATGGTCAACATTCTCATAAGGCTTGATGTTCAGACCCTGATAAGCAACTCTCCAACCGAAACCAGGAGTATGCCACTTACCAACATACACGTTGAGCGCTGGAGAGAGGTGATCGAATGGGCTCTCACCGTTTGTCACAACACCATTATAGAGGTTTACACCGCCGTTAACGCCGAGGAACCAGTTGCTGCCAAAGCTATTTGTAGCTACAGAGTTCTTCTTGGTTGGAACTACGACCTCATTAACTGTCTCCTGTGCGTTAGCAGTAGAGAACATGGCAATAGCAGCTACTGCCAAAGAAATCATGAATTTTTTCATACTTAAACTGATTAGTTTATTTATATAATACTATTTATTCCTCAAAAGCCAGTCACGGACAACGTCAATACAACACATTTGCCAACTTTTTGTTTACCCGCACACATTCCACTGCAGGACAGAGCAAAAACAGTACATCACATTATCCATTCTTGCGCAAATTTACATAAAATTCACAATGCCACACCAACCTGAAAGAGAAACAGAAATCCAATTAACACTATTTAACAATATAATATAGAGCAACATCTTACTTTGCAAAAAAGCGCTCAATTTCATTATCGGACACAATGTGTATAATGGTTCTTCCATCAGGAGTCCTGGACGGTAGAGGCGTACGGAAAAGCTCGTCAATCAGGCTTTTCATCTCATCTGCAGACAACAGCTGACCGGAGATGATTGCCACATCTTTTGCCATGACATTTGCCAAGCGGTCATACATTTTCTCCTTGGCCTCGGCTGTCTGCTCCATTGCACTATGCAGGATATCAACAAGCAACTTGACCGGGGAGAGACCTTCAAGCCCTACAGGAACACCCTGCAAGGCATATGTTCCACCACCAAGGGATGAAATGTCAAAGCCCAAAGAGAGCAGCTCATGACTTATAGACTCCAGGACAGCACTCTCACCCACCGAGAGCTCCACCCTCTCGGGGAAGAGGAGCCCTTGTACCGGCGCATTGCTATCCTGTAGCTGTCTCCTGAACTTCTCATACAACACCCTGATATGAGCCCTACGCTGGTGCACAAACATCATACCCGACTTTACCGGTATAAGTATGTATTGGCCCTTGTATTGCGACATCGGGACAAACTCCTCCTGCACAAAAGCCTCGGCAACAGGCTCCGAGACAGAGGACGGCATCACCACCTCGTCTGGCAGATCCTCAAAAGGAGAGAGGTCAAGGGCAGGTTTATTTGAAACTGCGCCTTCGTACAGCATCTCCCATGACGAGTCACCGCCACGATATTCCGGCGCACGGTTCTTGAAAGGATTATAGTCGGACTTATATGATATCTTGGGAGCGGACACCGGAGCGCTTACTGGGCCCGAGATATCCATAACAGGGATATCAGGAATCTCATCATCATCAAAATCAAGGCTAGGAGTCGCATTGAAACGTCCGAGTGACTCACGGACCGCAGCACAGATGATTTTCCAAAGACTCGCCTCGTCCTCGAACTTTATCTCAGTCTTTGTCGGATGTATATTCACGTCAATACGCGAAGGATCGACTTCAAGCGAGAGGAAAAACGGCACCTGCTCGCCTTGAGGGATCACATCACCGTATGCCTCGAGTACAGCCTTGGCAAAATATGGATGACGCATATAACGGCCATTCACGAAAAAGAACTGCAACGCACCCTTCTTGCGTGCACTCTCAGGAGCACCCACAAAGCCACGCACGTCAATGAGCGTGCTGTTCACCCCAACCTCTATGAGCTGTGAATTGATCCTCTTTCCGAACAGATTGACGATTCTCTGACGGAATGAAGACGGTGGCAATGAAATCATCTCACTGCCATTATGGGAGAGAGAGAACTCAACATCGTTGTAAACAAGCGCCACGCGCTCGAATTCCGTCACGATATTGTTCAGTTCTGTCTGTACGGACTTAAGAAACTTGCGACGCGCAGGGATATTGAAAAAGAGGTTCTTGACCTTAAAATTGCTCCCGGCCGGCGCCGCTACAGGCTCCTGCAATTCAAGTTGGGAACCAGACATTACAATTTGCGTACCCAACTCGTCACCGGCTCTGCGGGTAACAAGCTCGACTTGCGCAACAGCCACTATTGAAGCAAGGGCCTCACCCCTGAATCCCATTGTAGAGAGGGCGAACAGGTCCTCGGCGTTCTTTATCTTTGACGTTGCATGACGTTCAAATGCCAGACGGGCATCCGTCTCGGACATTCCCTTTCCATTATCAATGACCTGAATGAGAGTACGTCCACCGTCACTGACGACAACCTGGACTTTTGTAGCACCGGCATCGACAGCATTCTCCATAAGCTCCTTCACAACAGACGCCGGTCGCTGCACAACCTCACCTGCAGCTATCTGGTTAGCCACCGAATCGGGTAAAAGATGTATGATGTCTTGCATTTTACACTAACTATAATTGCCAGATATTTTTAAGTAGATAGAACAACACGAACAGACAGATGAAGAACGCTACAAGAACAGCACGGGATGACAGGCGCTGCCCATTCTCCTTGCGACGCGAAAGATGCGAGTCGCTGTTCGTAAAAGCACCTTTTATGCGGTCACGATAAGACTCCTCACTCGGAGGCAACATTCCCAGATCGCGTTTGGCATTCTCGACGATCTTGTTGAGTTTCTCCTTACGTTCATCGACAAAAATATATTTATGATCGAACCGGCGAGGTTCCTTTTGCTTGAAATAACCCATTCTACTACTCCTTTCTGAAACGGTCGAGCGTCGGCAAAGGCACGCTCTCCCTCTTTACAACCTTCAGTCTCTTGTCTGCATCCTTACCTCTCCACACAAACACATCTTCCTTACTGGTCGGACGCACATAGTCAAACCATGAGAAATTATCAAGATAACATGCTTCGGGCGGGCGCTGGCTCATCGGGTAGAAGACACCGCTGGACTCCTTCGGGACCACGACGCTTTCCACCTGCCCATCCTTGACATATGCAGTGGCACGCCCGGCCGATGTTGTATTCATACCCACGAATGTACTGTCCTCATCCAACGGAAAAAACACTATCTTTACGCTACCTATGACCTGCATCTCAGCAAGCTTGTTCTCTTCGAAGAAGAACTTCATCTCCTTGCCGCTTATCTGATTATAGTTGGAGCTGTCCATAGGCTCGGCATAAAGAGTCTGGTTTATGATGTGCACCCAATCAATTGAAGTACTGTCCATATAAATCCTGACCTCTTCACCCAACAACTGGACATCATTATTCCAGAGAATAGGATCCTTGTACATTGTCATACAGGTATCGCGCGAATCGAATACAAGCGAATCGCACACCGCCTGCATGCTCGGCCCCCATGCACGTACCTTATTATAAGCTTTTACCAACCTGTAGAGCGAATCCGTCTGCAGGTTACGCGATACTGCCCATATCGTATCGGCATGCATGAAGAGCGAGTCCCTCTGCGAGAAATCAACTACCAGAGCACGCTCAGTCACATAGACAGAGTCAACAATCTCGTTAAGGTAGGCATATTCACCCGTAAGCATATTGCGATCTACGGGATCCTTGTATATGATATTGCCGAACATCTCGCTGTAGCCGGACTGCATATCATAGAATATTGAATCGGCCGTCACGTCCTTATTGCCATTGTAAAGGACCGAACGATCAAGCAATACGGCCTGACGCGAAGCCATATTGTAACGTCCTCGCTCGGAATAGACCTCGCTGGAGCCGCTGTACATGTTAGTTGGACCGACGATCGCTGCGACTTTGCTCACGGTGTTATAGCGTAATGTATCACCGAGCATACGGAACTGAGGATTCTCAACACTGACATCATCAAGGAACAGCGCATTCTTTGAATCGACATTATACTCACCGTAATACGAGCTCAAAGTACTTTCATCGTCCGACAACACACCATAATCAAAGAAGTAACCGACATTGGTGTTGCGGTCGAAGTCAAGGCTGTCAGTCTCAAGTACACTGTTCTTGTCAATGAGCTGCACATTGTTACGTACTCTCGCAAGATTGGTATCACCGTCAAAATCAAGATAATCACCATAAAGAAACAACGTGTCACCCTGTTCCATACGGACATTACCGAATGCCTGGAATGCATTTCTCTTCTGGAAGTAGTGCGCACTGTCACAGTACATATACATGCTGTCACGACGGAACCGCACATCACCTACAAGAATCCACGCATCGGGGTTGACCTTCTCATCAAAGCGTGTGACGTTGGTATGCAGCATATGTATGTAACTCTTCTTCTCAGAAGAGCCACCGGCATCCATACCATCCTGTGCACATACAAAGGCCGCACAGTACAGGAAAGACAAAAGAATGATAATCCTGCGCATATAATGACCTTATTATTTCGTCTCCTCGTAGAACTCCCAATGAGGATACTTGAACTCGCAATTACGGCTGTCGCTATTGATTCTCACATATGTGTTCTGCTGTTTCTGCTTGATCCAATCCTGCAGACGCTGGTTACCGAGTTCCGACTTGTACATCATACTGAGGGTCTCATAGTCATCATTTATGGTAGCCAGATGAGCCTCGGTCCTTGACCTGAGCTTCGCTATTGCGCACACAGTCTTGCCGTTGTCAAGGATCCAGGCAAAAGGCTGCGACAGCTCACCTACCTCAAGGTTCTCGACAACGCGTGCCACATCGGCCGGAAGCTCCTCGAAAGAGAACTGTGCCGATGCTGTATTCCTGTTATACATGATACCATAGTTGTTACGTGTATCCTTATCGTCAGAAATTGCACCCGCAGCCTCCTCAAAGGTGAATTTGCCTTCCTTGATATCAGTAGAGATTGAATCAAGACGCAAAAGCATCTTCTTGATATTGTCAGCAGAACGCTCAGGCTTACGGAGTATATGACGCACCTTTATCCTGTCACCGCGTTTCTCCATGAGCTGTATGATGTGGAAACCATACTCCGACTCCACGATCTTGGAGATCTTGCCAGGATCGGTAAGGTTGAACGCGACTGTAGCGAACGCCGGATCCAACTCTCCACGTCCCATGAAATCCAGCTCACCGCCACGACGTGCCGATCCGGGATCCTCAGAATACATAAGAGCCATTGTCGAGAAACTTGTCTCGCCGCTCATGATACGCTCGGTATAATCACGCAACTCACCCTTGACACGCTCAATCTCCTCCTCGGTAATCTCTGGTTCAATGGTAATGATCTGCACCTCTACCTGCTCCTGAATAAAAGGCAGGCTATCCTTTGGCAACGATTCATAATAACGGCGTACCAACGACGGAGACACCTTGATATCACCCACAAGCTTGGATTTCATCATCTCCATCATCTCCATATTATAGAGCTGCTCACGGTACATCTCGCGGATCTCGGCAGAATTCTTGTCAAAATACTCTTCCAGTTTCTCCTTTGAGCCAATCTGCTGGATAACATAATCCATCTGGGCATCGACCTTACGCATGATCATCGTCTCATCGACCTCGATACTGTCAATTGCCGCCTGATGCAGGAAAAGTTGCTGTATGGCAAGATCCTCACCCACCACACAATAAGGGTCACCTTCAAACTTTCGGCCGGTACTGAGCCAATAGCGAATAGACTCCTCGATATCAGAGCGCAATATGGCCTTATCGCCGACAACCCACTCGACGCGGTCAATGACATTATCCTGTGCACTGACATTGCAGAAAGACAGAATTGCCAAAAGTGCAAACGCACAACTAAGTATATATCTGTTCATTACTTTTCTGTTATATTATCCGTAACGTTCTGTTGGTTATTGAATTTTATGATTCCCTTGGCCTTTGCCTCCTCAAGGAGATCCTTCTTTTTCCTTTTGATGAAATCGGCTCTTCTTGAGTTAAGCAACAACTCGTTTATCTCGGCCGAGACAAGTTCTACCGGCAACGTATCACCCTCACGCAGTATAGTATCGGAACATACAAAATAGACCTTGCCATCCTCCTTGAACTCAATTGTCTTCTTGCGCGAGAGCCTTTCCATCAATTGGAACTCAGTCAATGGCGTATGCTTTACTACATCGGTAAACGGATACCATCTGTCCATCAGGTACTCATAGACCAAAGCATTCTCGGCACTGTAGGTCTCTATCTCCTCCAGAGCCTCGGAATTCATGTCCACGCACCATTTGCGCACCTTGTTCAGGTTAGGAGCCTTTGCCGGAAGCACGAGCAACAATCCTTTGAACAAAGACTCGTCAGCATCGAAAAGAGCCTTGTTATCCTCATAAAAACGATTGACCTCTACCTGGCTTATTGTCGGTTGCAGATGCTGTTCGACAAGCTTGCTCTGATAGATATTCAAGATGAGACTCCTGCGATAGCTCTCTATCATACTTTCTATCTCAGGCATTGAGGCAACATTATCTGCGGCCTTACTGTAAAAGAGTTGTTCGGTAGCCCAACGCTCGATATACTCATCCACGAACTCCGCACTGTCGGCACGCGGATTTGCAGCAAGCACAAGGTCTACCTCATCTTTGTACAGATGCATACCATCAACATCCACAAGAGAATGACGGTTCTCTTGTGGAAGCTGCTCACCATGACATGCCACAAGCAGTGGCATACTAGCGAGCAATAACAGATATTTGATTATTCCGTTTTCAGACATCAGCAATCCATTTGGTAATACAAAGATAGCGAATCAAAACTCTTTAATCGTGGTTATTAACCGTTTTTAGCACCTCTTTATCAATCTTAACCTTGTATTTCTTGCGGAGAGACTTCACCCATTGCTCCTCAAGATACTTCTGATAATCATTCGTAACCACTCCCTTGACATCAAGATATGATTCGGGTGCCTTGATTATACGGCCTTCAAGTTCAACGACGGTGAACCCCTTGCGGAGCTTTCCGCCATCACCCTGTCCGAACGCGAGCTTGTCTACCCAGGCATTGTCGCCTACAGCAAAGACACCTATCTCGACACGGACATTCTTCATAGAATCCTTAGGAAGATTGGCATCAATGACGCTCTTGTACTCGCTGACACTCTTACCGGCAACCATAGACTTGATATTGTCAATATTCTGCTGTGTAGTTGCCTGAATGACAGCACCACGGAAACGTGGAGTCTCGAACTTGTATTTTTTCTTGTTTTTCTTGAAGAACTTCTCTATGCCGGCAACATCACTCTGCGCCTTGTTCCAAACCTCCTGGGTAGAGACCTCGAAGAAAAGCAAACCATCATAATACTCACGCATGAGATTGCCGAACTCGGGATACTTGCTCTCGAGCAAACTGTCCTCAAGCGCCAGCGCCTGTGATGGAGTCAAGCCACCACCGAACTCCTCGGCAAGCTGCTGTCCTCTTATCTGGCGCGCCCTCTCACGTATATTCTGCTGCTCAAGCATGTTCATGATGGCAGGCTTATACTCCTCGAATGAGCCGAATGGACGTGTAGACAGACGTCTTACCACATGGAAACCTGCAGGAGACTCAAAAGGCTTTGAATACTCACCGTCAGCAAGCGCAAAAGCCGCAGCCTCGAACTCGGGATAAGCCTGTCCTCGAATTATCTCGAACGGCTCCAACGCACGAGCTGGGATACCGAACTTTCTCGCAGTCTCCTCAAAGGTCTTGCCAGCCTGCAACATTGTATATACAGAGTCTATCCTTGCCTTTGCAAGTGCAACGGCAGCCTTGTCCTCCTTCTGCTTTACCACGAAAACGATGTGGCTCAGATTCAGGAAACCATCCTTGCCTATTGTGGCAGAGTCCTTTGCATATATGCGGTAAGCCTCCTTCTCCACAAAGTTTGGGTCAATGAGGTAATCCTCGGCCATCTGGGCACGATCCCTCTTGTACTCATCCTTGAACGATGCAATTGTATCAAGACCCAAAGCCTCAGCCTCAGCGACCTTCAGCTTAAAGTCAATATACATAGGGAGATACTCCTCAATTGTCTGGCCACCCTCAACAAGATTGCTGTTGTTCTTGTTGAACGCATACTCGAACTCCGAGCGTCTTACCTCCTTGCCGTTTACGGTCATCAGCACCGGGTCAGAAACCTGCGCCAGTGCCGATGACGATAATAACAGCAAAGAGAGAAATATATTCTTCAATTTCTTCATTACTCTTTAAACATTGATTATTCAGGGCGGCTGTAGTTTGGAGCCTCGCTTGTAATCGATACATCGTGTGGATGGCTCTCAAGCACGCCTGCATTTGTAATACGGACAAACTTTGCATTATGCAGAGACTCGATATCCTTTGCACCGCAATAACCCATACCTGAACGCAGACCACCTACAAGCTGGTAGATAACCTCGAACAATGTACCCTTATATGGCACACGTGCAGCGATACCCTCTGGAGCGAGTTTCTTCTTGTCAGCAGTATCAGCCTGGAAGTAACGGTCCTTTGAACCATTCTCCATAGCCTCAAGAGAACCCATACCGCGGTACGACTTGAACTTACGGCCATTGAAGATGATTGTATCACCTGGAGACTCCTCGGTACCGGCAACAAGCGAACCGATCATCACACAGTAACCGCCGGCAGCAAGTGCCTTCACGACGTCACCCGAATAGCGGAGACCACCATCGGCAATCAAAGGCACACCTGTACCCTCAAGAGCCTTGGCAACATCGTATACTGCAGAGAGCTGTGGAACACCCACACCTGCAACGACACGGGTTGTACATATTGAACCGGGACCGATACCCACCTTGACAGCATCGGCACCTGCGTCGGCCAACATCTTTGCAGCCTCGCCTGTAGCCACGTTACCTACAACGATATCAATCTGCGGGAACAGAGCCTTCGCCTCCTTCAATTTCTGCACAACACCTGCAGAGTGACCATGGGCTGTATCGATTACGACAGCATCCACACCAGCATCCACAAGAGCCTTGATGCGCTCCATAGCGTCACCTGTAACACCGACACCGGCAGCAACACGCAAACGACCCTTGCTGTCCTTGCAAGCCATTGGCTTGTCTTTTGCCTTTGTGATGTCCTTATATGTGATAAGACCTACCAGCTTGCCGTCATTGTCAACAACTGGCAACTTCTCGATCTTGTTCTCACGGAGAATTGTTGCCGCAGCCTCCATGTCGGTTTTCTGGTTAGTGTAGACAACCTTGTCGGCAGGAGTCATGATCTCACAGATAGGACGCGCCATATTGGTCTCGAAACGGAGGTCACGGTTGGTAACGATACCCACAAGTTTCTTGCTGTCGTCAACAACAGGAATACCGCCGATATGATACTCAGCCATAAGCTCAAGAGTATCCTGAACGCTAGAATTTGCCTGAATTGTGATAGGATCATAGATCATACCGTTCTCGGCACGTTTTACGATGGCAACCTGGTGCGCCTGCTCCTCGATTGACATGTTCTTGTGTATGACACCGATACCGCCTTCGCGCGCAATGGCAATAGCCATCTTCGCCTCGGTAACAGTATCCATAGCCGCTGTCACGAACGGAACGTTCAGCTCGATATTTCTTGAGAACTTGGTTTTCAAAGAAACCCCTTTAGGCAACACCTCAGAGTATGCAGGAATAAGCAACACGTCGTCATAGGTCAAGCCGTCCATCACAATCTTTTCTTTTATAAAATCGTTCATAAGACTATATTTTAGTTTTTTATTTATCTTTATCAATTACCCATCTCTGAAATGAACTTGATACGCACCAGACGTATCTCCTCTTCGCTGTACTCACCGCCGAGCTCCTCAATCGCGATGTTGATATTGTCGGTATCGGAGTTCTTGAAGTAGTCATAAATCTCAATCATATTGTCCTCGTCAAGGATCTCCTCGAGGAAGTAGTCTATGTTAAGTTTTGTTCCAGAGTACACGATAGACTCGATGTCATCAAGCAGTTCGTCAAACTCCACACC
>JAFYWE010000060.1 GCA_017558165.1 Bacteroidaceae bacterium | reverse complement strand
TTTCGTTGTTTTTTATATTCAAAAATGTCTGTTTTCTTCTTTTTCACGGTTACGTAGCCCGCTACGCGCCCTGCAAAAAATAATAAAACACCCTATTTTTGCTCTATAAAAAACTTAACGATATAAATTTAAACAGCTTCTATATCATTTCCAAAAAACAATTTGACATGAGAAAGATAACTTTGCTATTGGCGTCGTTGCTTTCGGCGGTTGTCATCAATGCACAGAAGCCCGCGGAGCTGGTAAACCCTTTTATCGGAACCACGAACTTCGGAACCACGAACCCGGGTGCGGTAACACCCAACGGAATGATGTCTGTCGTTCCGTTCAACGTGATGGGTTCGGACCTCAATGTGTTTGACAAGGACAGCCGCTGGTGGTCGGCACCATACGAATACAACAACAAGTTCTTCACAGGATATGCGCACGTTGCCTTGAGTGGCGTGGGCTGTCCCGAGGCGGCCTCACTGCTGGTGATGCCTACAGCGGGCGAACTTGACGTGAACTATTTTACAT
This sequence comes from Bacteroidaceae bacterium, assembly GCA_017558165.1. Taxonomy (GTDB): domain Bacteria; phylum Bacteroidota; class Bacteroidia; order Bacteroidales; family Bacteroidaceae; genus HGM04593. The sequence goes on along the minus strand of JAFYWE010000060.1, from coordinate 4,130 downwards.
ACGGTACTGAATATACTGACGAGGTTGCCTCGCCCGGATATTACAGCAACATGCTCACAAAGTACGGCATCAAGACCGAGGTGACAGCCACCACACGCTCTGCGTGCGAGCGCTACACCTTCCCCGCAGGCAAGGGTAACATCATCCTTAACCTTGGCCAGGGACTCACCAACGAGAGCGGTGCCATGGTGCGCCGTGTGAGCAGTACCGAGATCGAGGGCTTCAAGCTGATGGGTACATTCTGCTACACTACACAGGCCGTGTTCCCGATCTACTTTGCTATGCGTGTCTCAAAGGCACCTGCAAGCGAGGGAGCCTGGAAGTTCCAGCCGTTGCTCACAGGAGTGGAGGCTGAATGGACACCGGACGACGGCACATACAAGCTCTACGAGAACTACTACAAGGAGATTGCGGGCGACAACATCGGTTACCGTTTCTGCTATGACGACCTTGCCGAGGGAGAGCAGATCACAGTGCAGATGGGTGTATCGTTCGTATCGGTAGAGAACGCATGGGAGAACCTCGAGGCCGAACAGAAAGGCCTTGACTTCGACGGTATCCTTGCACAGGCCGTGGAGCGCTGGAACAGCGACCTTGGACGCATCCGCGTAGAGGGTGGCACAAAGGAGCAGCAGACAATATTCTATACTGCCCTCTACCACGCGCTCATACACCCGAGCACAGTCAGTGACGTCAACGGAGAGTACCCCAAGATGGAGAGTGCCGGCATAGGCAAGAGCGACCACACACGCTACACCATCTTCTCGTTGTGGGATACATACCGTAACCTGCACCAGTTGCTCACACTCGTATACCCCGAGCGCCAGACCGACATGCTGCGCACACTTGTGGGCATGTACGAGGATTGGGGCTGGTTGCCACGTTGGGAGCTTTTCGGCCGCGAGACCTACACCATGGAGGGTGACCCTGCCGCCATAGTAATTGCCGACAGCTGGATAAAGGGACTCCGCGACTTTGACATCGACAAGGCGTATGAGGCCATGATAAAGTCTGCGACAACAGAGGGCGCAAAGAACCCTATCCGCAGTGACATTGACCCATATATAAAGGATGGATATATCCCATTGTGGTACTTCTCGAACGACCTCTCGGGTGACAACTCGGTATCACACGCTCTTGAGTACTGCTCGGCCGACTATGCCATTGCACAGCTTGCCGACTCACTGGGTGACAAGGCGCGCGCGAAGGAGTTCGTGAAGCGTTCACAGAGCTATCGCCGCTACTTCTGCAAGGAGCACGGCACACTGCGCCCGCTCACCAAGGAGGGCAAGTTCCTGGGCGACTTTGACCCTGCAACAGGAAAGAACTTCGAGAACGTTCCTGGTTTCCACGAGGCATCGGCATGGTGCTACACATTCGCCGTGCCACATGATCTTGCCGGACTCACAAAGCTGATGGGCGGCAAGAAGGGCTTCATCAACAGCCTGCAGGGCGTGTTCGATAACGACTACTATGACCCTGCAAATGAGCCTGACATTGTATATGCATACCTCTTCAGCCGTTTCAAGGGCGAGGAGTGGCGTACACAGAAGGAGGTCAAGAGAATCCTTGACAACCATTACAAGAATGCCCCCGACGGCATCCCCGGCAACGACGACACCGGTACAATGTCGGCATGGGCAGTGTTCTCAATGATGGGATTCTACCCAGACTGTCCGGGAGAGCCATACTACACACTCACTACACCTGTATTCGACAAGGTAAGCATCACCACCCCACAGGGTGAGATCACGATCGAGTGCGAGCGCCCCGACAGCGAGAGCCACTACATCGAGAGCATCAGCCTCAACGGCAAGAAGAGCGGTTACCGCCTTACACACAAGCAGTTGCTCGACAACGCAAACATCACAATGAAACTAAAGAAAGAACCAAAATGAAAGTAACAGACAGCATATTGGCACTGTCGCTCATCTTTGCGGCATCGTGCTCACCGGCGAAGAAGGCCGACGTGGACAACACCACCCAGGAGTGCCTGACAGAGTATGTTAACCCGCTCATCGGTAGCGGCGGACACGGACACGTATTCGTGGGAGCAAGCGTACCGTTCGGTATGGTACAGCTGGGCCCCACAAGCGTTAACCAGCAGTGGGACTGGTGCTCGGGCTACCATCAGGACGAGGCATCGGTAATAGGATTCTCACATACACACCTTAGCGGAACAGGTATCGGCGACCTCTTCGACGTTACCGTGATGCCCGTTACCGGCGAGGTAAACTACGCACGCGGTGTAATCGAGGAACCCGAAAGCGGCCTGTGGTCACCTGCCGACCGCACACAGGAGGTTGCCGAGGTGGGCTATTACTCGGTACCCCTCACACGCTACGGCATCAAGGCCGAGGTTACAGCTACTGCACGAGTAGGCTTGCACAGATATACATTCCCCGAGGCTGCCGACGCGGCACTCGTGATTGACCTTCAGAACGGCGGTTGCTGGGATGCCTCTACCGAGACATTCATGGAGGCCGAGGGCAACAACCGCGTTGTGGGTTACCGTTACTCGAAGGGATGGGCAAAGAACCAGCGCATATTCTTTGTTGCGGAGTTCGCAAAGCCATTCGACAGCTTTGAGCTCAAGGGCAAGAATGATATGTACGGCCGTGCATCTTTCGGCACAACCGCCGGCGAGGAGATATTGCTGAAGGTTGCCATATCACCTGTAAGCATCGAGGGTGCCAAGCTCGCCATGCAGACAGAGCTCCCGGGATGGGACTTCGCGGCTACACGCGAGGCAGCTGTCGCAGCATGGGAGAAGGAACTCGCACGCGTAAAGGTAGAGATGAAGAACGAGGAGCAGAAGGGTATATTCTACACAGCAATGTACCACGCCATGATTGCCCCTATGCTCTTCAGCGACGTCAACGGTGACTACCGCGGAGCCGATGACAAGGTATACAACAGCCCTACCCCACGCTACACATGTTTCTCTTTGTGGGATACATACCGTGCAAAACAGCCATTGATGACAATCATACACCCTGAGAAGGCCGGAGAGTTCGTCTCTACAATGGTAGACATCTGCGACAAGCAGGGCGACCTGCCAGTATGGCACCTGTGGGGCAACGAGACCGACTGCATGGTGGGCGACCCTGGTATACCTGTCGTTGCCGACGCCATCGTGAAGGGCATCGAGGGCTTTGACCGTGAGGAGGCATTCGCGGCCATCAAGAAGACTGCTGCCGTAGAGGAGCGCGGTAAGGAGCTCCGTCACAAATACGGCTACATCCCTTGCGACATCTTCAGCGAGGCCATTGCATTCGACATGGAATACGCCATTGCCGATGCGGCTGCAGCAAACGCGGCAAAGGCACTGGGCAAGCAGGAGGAGTATGAGCACTTCACAAAGATGAGCCACAGCTACCGTACATACTTTGACAAGAGCACGGGCTTCATACGCGGTGTATATGCCGACGGCAAGTTGCGCACACCGTTCAACCCATACTTCTCGGCTCACCGCGCCAACGACTATTGCGAGGGTAACGCTTGGCAGTACACATGGCTGATACCTCACGACATCGAGCACTATGCCGGCATGTTCGGCAGCAAGGAGGAGTGCATCGCACGCCTTGACTCGCTGTTCCTTGCACCATCTACAGTGGACGGTGATGCATCACCCGACATCTCGGGCATGATCGGCCAGTTCGCACACGGCAACGAGCCAAGCCACCACATCCTTTACCTCTACACAATGCTGGGCGAGCCACACAAGGCGGCAGAGCGCATCCGCGAGGTAATGACAACACAGTACCGCAACGACTTCGACGGTCTCTCGGGCAACGAGGATATGGGCCAGATGTCAGCATGGTATGTGATGTCGTCACTGGGATTCTACCAGGTCGAGCCTGCCGGCGCACGCTACTGGTTCGGTTCACCTACAGCTGACCGTGCCGAGCTCACAGTAAAGGGCGGCAAGTTCGTCATCGAGACCATCAACAACAGCGACACGAACATCTACATCAAGAACATAAAGCTGAACGGCGAACCATACGCACTGCCATACATCGAGCACGACGACATCGTCAAGGGCGGCACGCTCACGATAGAGATGAGCGACACCCCTGCAAAATGGTGGTAAATATATAAATCAAACGAGGTGACCGCTTGGTCACCTC
>JAFYWE010000059.1 GCA_017558165.1 Bacteroidaceae bacterium | reverse complement strand
AGAGCCATGGGCGTGTGTTCTCGGCCGACAAGGGAGTGTGGCAATGGCAGCGTCCATCGTTGTTCTGTACCGTTGAGGACCTGTTTACGCAGTCTATCGTGGTACCGTTCCTTATGCCCATGCTTGAGAATGCCGGTGCTGTGGTGTATACGCCGCGTGAGCGTGACTGGCAACCGGAGTGTGTGATTGTGGATAACGACTCTTGTCATGGGGCGTCCCGTTATCGCGAGGAGAATGGCAGTGGTTTCAAATGGCGTGAGTATAATGTGGGCTATGCCGATGCACAGGAGGTCTATCGCGACGGCGAGGATCCTTTTGTGATGGGAACTTCCAGGTTCATAACCTCGTCATCTGACGGGAAGAACAGGGCCGAGGCCATGTGGTGTCCGGCAATACCAAAGGACGGCGAGTATGCCGTGTATGTCGCCTACCGTTCTTTTGAGAATTCTGTCACGGATGCATTGTATAAGGTGGTCCATAGTGGCGGTACCACTTCGTTCAAGGTCAACCAGGCCATGGGTGGCGGTACTTGGGTGTATCTTGGTACATTCCGTTTCAAGGCCGGTGATGACTCGATGGGTGTGGTGCTGAGCAACGAGAGTGAGGTCAAGGGTATCGTGAGTGCCGATGCCGTGCGCTTTGGTGGCGGAACCGGTGTTGTTGCCCGTGGCGATGAGGGGCTCACAAGTGGCTTGCCACGTTATCTTGAGGCGGCGCGCTACAATCTTCAGACGGGCGGTTTCCCGAGCGAGGTGTATTCGTCGTTCGAGGGAAAGAGTGACTATCGCGATGATATCCTGTGTCGTGGCAATGCGGTCAACTATCTTACAGGAGGCTCCGTGTTCAACCCTGATACAATGGGTTTGAAAGTGCCGCTTGAGCTTTCGTTCGGCTTTCACTCCGATGCCGGTTATGATGCCGATGACAATGTGGTTGGCTCGCTGGGTGTGGTGACAACCCGTTTCAATGGTGACACGCTGGGGAGTGGGCGTTCGCGCGCAATCTCGCGTGATGCGGTGTCTTATCTTTTGAACAGTGTGCAGGAGGATATCACTGCACGTTATGGCAGTACATGGCCTGTGCGCGGAATCCTTGACCGTAATTATGGTGAGACCCGTGTGCCGTATGTTCCGTCGGTGATATTCGAGTCCTTGTCGCATCAGAATTTTATGGATATGGCATACGGACATAATCCGGACTTTAAGTTCACTATAGCAAGAGCGGTATACAAGTCGTTGCTGAAGCACCTATGTTTTGTGAATGGTGTCAAGTGTGTGGTGCAACCCTTGCCTGTAAGCCATTTCTCTATGTCTCTGTCGCCGGATTCCAAGGCTGTTACACTGAGGTGGCGACCTGTTGATGACCCGCAGGAGCCTACGGCGAAGGCCAAGCACTTTGTTGTTTATACAAGGCGTGGTGATGCCGGTTTTGACAATGGTGTGGTTGTTGATGGGAATAGTGCGGTGTTGCCTGTCGAGAAAGGTGTCTTGTATGGTTTTAAGGTCGCTGCGCTGAATGATGGCGGTGAGAGTCTGCCGTCAGAGGTCCTCTCGATGTATCTTGCCGATCAGGAGAAGGGAAGGGTGCTTGTTGTCAATGGGTTCCATCGTCTGAGCGGCCCTCAGGCGGTGTCTACGCCACAGACTGCCGGCTTTGATATGGAGTATGATCCGGGGGTGCCGTATATGTACTCTCCCGAGTATTGCGGTGTGCAGCTCGACCATTCGCGTGCGGCAATAGGTTTTGAGGATGGACTTGGGCTCAGCGATGACAGGTATGAGGGCGTGCTTGTTGCCGGTAATACGTTTGATTATCCTGCCGTGCATGGGGCGTCCCTTGCGGCAAACGGTATATCCTTTGTGTCGTGCGGTAGTGAGGCTGTCATGAGCGGTGCGGTCAAACTTGGCGACTACAAGGCGGTTGACCTTATATTGGGTGTGGAGAAACAGGGTGAGCAGGGTTCTTATCTTGGGTATAACCGTCCTTATAAGACATTCCCGAAGGAATTGCAGGATAAGTTGCGTGCCTATTGTTCTTCGGGTGGAAACCTTTTTGTAAGTGGTGCCTTTGTTGCCAGTGATATGACCAAGACCAATGCTGACAGGGCTTTTGTGCGCGATGTTCTCCGTTGTGACTACGGCGGATCGGTCGATGAACTTTCCGAAACTGGGATTGTGGGTAATGTGAGCAGGGTATTCCGTATACCGCGTACCGTAAACGAGGAGTGTTATGCTGTGTCGCGTCCTGACATCCTTGTTCCGCTTGATGATGCTTTCGTATCGTTCGTGTTCGAGGGTTGTCGTGAGAGTGCCGGGGTCGCTTATGCCGGTGATTACCGTGTGCTGTCGACGAGCTTCCCGTTTGAGGCCGTGCGTGGCGTTGAGGCACGTAATGAACTTATGGGCGCTGTGATGCGATTCCTGCTTAAGTAGAATGCCGTATACGGTTGACTGATATGAATGAAAGAATGCGAGCCTTTGGGCTCGCATTCTTTGTAATACAAATATAGCCGAGTGGAAACTCGGCTATATTTATTTGCTTTTTAGGCAATTACTTTTTCTTTCCGTTGTATTCGTCAGAAACTGTCAACTTTGCGCGGCCTTTTGCACGACGTGCTGCCAATACGCGACGGCCGTTCTTTGTGGCCATTCTCTCACGGAAACCGTGCTTGTTCTTTCTCTTTCTGTTAGAGGGCTGGAATGTTCTTTTCATTGTCTTATATTTTTATATGTTTTTAGTCCAAAAAGTACTTTACGCTTTCAGCTTGCAAAATTACTCCTTTTTTTTAGAATGGCAAAGATTTCGAGGGTAAATTTCTCTCTTTTTGTAATTAATCATAATTAATCATAGTTTTATCCATTGCCATCTCCTTTGGCATCGCTTGGCGTCCGTCGAACCTTGTCGTTGCTTGTGTCTTATGTCAGTTCGCGTTCTGTATCGCAGCTTGCAACTGGGTGGCAGAGCGGGTGGGGTGGCTCCTTTGCGGTATCTCTCCTTGGCTATGGTTATCAAAGCATTACCCCAAGGCCTGTGTAGCCCTGGGGTAATATGTAAGGATTAAGCGCCTTTTATGGTCTTGATCAGATCTCGGCGATAACCTCAACCTCGCAAAGAACGTTCTTTGGCAATGTCTTCACTGCAACGCAAGAACGTGCTGGCTTGCTTGTGAAGTACTCGGCATATACTGCGTTGAATGCAGCGAAGTCATTCATGTCGGCAAGGAAGCAAGTTGTCTTTACTACGTTCTCAAATGATGTTCCAGCCTCGGCAAGGACAGCTGCAAGGTTCTTCATTACCTGTGTTGCCTGGTCTGTGATTCCTTCTGTCTCTACATTGCCGGTTGCAGGGT
>JAFYWE010000058.1 GCA_017558165.1 Bacteroidaceae bacterium | reverse complement strand
GCTGTTGACATCAATAATCCTTATATTTGGAGGAGTTATAGAACTTAATTTTTAATATATAAATTCGTACGAGATGAGTTATTTGCGATTCGAAAAAACGCTGATGACGAACTTGGAAGAGTCGTTGCAAAAGGAGATTCTGAGAACTAACCGTTCTGGTGCCTATCATTGCTCTACAATCGTAGATTGCAATACCCGTAAGTACCACGGTCTGTTGGTTGTCCCCATCCCTGAACTCGATGACGAGAACCACGTGTTGCTGTCATCGCTCGATGAGACTGTAGTGTTGCACGGTGCGGAGTTCAATCTTGGTCTGCACAAGTATAATGGTGACAACTTCAGCCCACGAGGCAACAAGTACATTCGCGAGTTTGCCTGGGAGCGCGTGCCTACCACAATCTACAACGTGGGTGGCGTATGGCTTAAGAAAGAGAAAGCCTTTGTACATCACGAGAACAGAATCCTTATTCGTTACACCCTCTTGAAGGCGAACACAGCGGTTACTCTGCGTCTGCGTCCATTCTGCGCTTTCCGCAGCGTGCGTGAGTATACACACGAGAACAATGTAGCCGATCGTAGCTACAAGGTGGTTGAGAACGGTATCAGCATGCGCATGTATGCCGATTACCCCGATCTCTACATGCAGCTCAACAAGAAGAACGAGTTCGTGTATACACCTGACTGGTATCGTGGTATAGAGTACGTTAAGGAGCTTGAGCGTGGTTACGACTTCAACGAGGATCTTTACGTTCCAGGTTATTTCGAGGTGAAGATGAAGGCCGGCGAGAGCATCGTGTTCTCGGGTGGTGTCTCTCCAATGACAGCGCGTACCATGAAGGCGGCGTTCGAGCATGAGGAGGAGATCCGTTTCCTTCGCGATGACTTCATGAACTGCATGAAGTGTGCAGGTAACCAGTTCTTCAACGTACAGGGCAAGCACACATACATCCTTGCCGGTTATCCTTGGTTCAAGTGCCGTGCGCGCGACCTCTTCGTGTCATTGCCAGGCCTCACACTCTCACAGGGTAATGTTGAGGAGTACGAGAAGGTAATGAAGACAGCACGTATTGCAGTCGAGGATTTCATCCGCGACAAGGCAAGCAAGTGCAAGATATACGAGATGGAGCATCCCGATGTTCTCCTCTGGGCTGTATGGGCAATCCAGCAGTATGCCAAGGAGTGCGGTCTGGAGGCATGTCGTGACCAGTATGGCGACCTCCTTATGCTCATCTATGACTATATCCGCAACAACAGACACAGTAACCTGCGTGTTACACCTAACGGCCTGTTAGCAACAAATGGCCGTGACAAGGCTGTGACATGGATGAACTCTGTTGCAAACGGCCGTCCTGTAGTTCCACGTACAGGCTATGTTGTCGAGATCAACGCGTTGTGGTATAATGCCCTCAAGTTTATTGAGGAGATGGCGGTACTTACAAACAACGAGGAGGTGAAGGGCTCTTTGGCACGCCTTATCTCGCTTGCGGGTAAGTCATTCACCGAGGTGTTCGTTAACGAGTACGGTTATCTGTACGATTACGTTGACGGTGACTATGTTGACTGGAGTGTACGCCCCAACATGATATTTGCCGTAGCGCTCGACCACTCTCCGCTCGACTCAAAGCAGAAAAAGAAAGTTCTTGACACTGTTACCAAGGAGTTGCTCACTCCACGTGGCTTGCGTTCACTCTCTCCAAAGAGTGTAGGCTATAACCCTAACTACGTAGGCCCACAGATCCAGCGTGACTACGCTTACCATCAAGGTACAGCATGGCCTTGGTTGGGTGGCTTCTACTACGAGGCTTACCTCAAGATATATAAGATGAGCGGTGTATCGTTCGTTCAGCGCCAGATGATCGGTTTCGAGGATGAGATCGTCCAGCACTGCGTGGGTTCAATCCCCGAGGTGTTTGACGGCAACCCGCCATTCAAGGGGCGCGGTGCTGTGGCATTCGCAATGAACGTGGCTGCAATCCTCAGGACAAGCCAGATACTAAAAGAGTACGAATCAAAAATGGAGGGATAAGATATGAAAGTATTAATGTTCGGTTGGGAGTTTCCCCCTCATATTTCGGGAGGACTCGGCACTGCAAGTTACGGACTTACAAAGGGATTCGTTCAGCAGGGCGATGTGGAGATTAAGTTCTGTATCCCTAAACCATACGGAGACGAGGATAACAGCTTCCTCAGGATTGTTGCCATGAACTCTGTGCCCATCGTGTGGAAAGACGTCAACCATGACTATGTGAATTCACGCATCGGCAAGGTAATGACTCCCGAGGAGTACTACCGCTACAGAGAGCACATCTACAGCGATTTCAGCTACATGAACACCAACGACCTCGGTTGTATGGAGTTCGCAGGCGGTTACCCCGACAATCTTCACGACGAGATCAACAATTACTCGATCATAGCAGGTGTTGTTGCGCGTACCGAGGAGTTCGACATCATCCACTCTCACGACTGGTTGACATACCCCGCAGGTATCCACGCAAAGCAGGTATCGGGCAAGAAGCTCGTTATCCACGTACACGCTACCGACTTCGACCGTAGCCGTGGTAACGTGAATCCTACTGTCTATGCAATCGAGAAGAACGGTATGGACAATGCCGACCACATCTTCTGCGTGAGTGAGCTCACACGCCAGACCGTTATCCACAAGTATCATCAGCACCCAGACAAGGTGTCTACATTGCACAATGCGGTTACTCCGCTTGAGCAGGAGATTCTTGACATCGTTCCAAAGAAGATACCTAACGAGAAGGTGGTTACTTTCCTTGGACGTATTACAATGCAGAAGGGTCCCGAGTACTTCGTGGAGGCTGCTGCGCAGGTTCTCAAGAAGACAAAGAATATCCGTTTCTGTATGGCCGGTAGCGGTGACATGATGAACGACATGATACGTCTGGTTGCACAGCGCGGTATCTCGGACCGTTTCCACTTCCCGGGCTTCATGCGCGGTCGTCAGGTATATGAGTGCCTCAAGGCCAGTGATGTGTATATCATGCCGTCAGTGAGTGAGCCTTTCGGTATCTCTCCGCTTGAGGCAATGCAGTGCGACGTTCCTACAATCATCTCAAAGCAGTCAGGTTGTGCCGAGATTCTCGACAAGTGTATCAAGACCGACTATTGGGATATCAACGCTATGGCCGATGCCATCTACTCAATCTGTAACAACGACTCTCTCTATGAGTATCTCAAGGTTGAGGGACGCAAGGAGGTTGACAGCATCACATGGGAGGACGTTGCGTTGAGACTGCGTAAAATGTATGAAAAAGTATTGGGTTGGTAATAATTAAAATAAAGAAATAATATGAAAACAATTTGTTTCTATTTCGAGTTGCATCAGATCAGACAGTTGAAGCGCTATCGTTTCTTCGATATCGGTAGTGACCACTACTACTATGATGACTATGCAAACGAGAGCATGACTGTAGAGCTTGCCGAGAAGTCATATGTTCCTGCTCTCCAGGCTATGCTTGAGATGATTAAGGAGAGCAACGGCGCGTTCAAGGTAGCACTTTCTGTATCGGGTACAGGTCTTGAGATGCTTGAGCTCTATGCTCCACAGGTAATCGAGCTGCTCCACGAGATCAACAAGACAGGCTGCTGCGAGTTCCTTTGTGAGCCATATTCACACGGCCTCTCATCATTGGCATCGAAAGAGGTGTTCATGGAGGAGGTTATGCGCCAGAACCGCAAGATCAAGGAGCTCTTCGGCAAGAAGCCAAAAGTGTTGCGTAACTCAGGTCTCATCTACTCTGACGAGATTGGTGAGATGGCATCACAGATGGGCTTCAAGGGTATGCTCTCTGAGGGTGCAAAGCACATCCTCGCATGGAAGAGC
>JAFYWE010000057.1 GCA_017558165.1 Bacteroidaceae bacterium | reverse complement strand
TGAAACAATTGCAAAGATAAAACCATTTTATTATTGTCACCAAATTTTTAAAGAGAAAATTTAAGTGCTTTTGGTTAAAAAATGCAAAAGTGACAAAAAGAGGCCTCTCAAACAGGAAAAAGCAGAAAAAACGGCCTGCCAAAGCACCATAGAGGTAAAAAATCCGCTAAAATTATTTGTCCTTATAGAAATAATATGTAAATTTGAGGGATTAATAATATAAATTATTAAAGATTTAACAATTTTAGTTAAAACAACAAAACACATAATACTAAAGAAAATGAAAAAGGACTTTGGAAAAGAAATGAAGGTGTGGGCATTGGCAGCCTTGACACTGTTCTCCGGAGCAACATTCACAAGTTGCAACGACGAGATCGATGCAGAGAACCGCTTTACCTTCAAAGGTGAGTTGATTTCAAACTACCTCGAGAACAACCCTGAGACATTCAGCAATTTCTGCGTCATCCTCGACAAGGCGAAGATAGGCAAGAAATCTTCAGGTAGCGTACTCAAGACCTTGTCTACTTATGGCTCATACACCTGCTTTGCGCCTACTAACAAGGCAATCGAGGATTATCTCCTCAATGAGTATAACGCATACATTGAGAGCGTTGAGGCAAACAAGCTCGACCCATCGGTACAGATATACAGGACAGGTGTCACATCTCCATACCTCGAGGAGCTGTCGGACAGCATGGCTACTGAGATTGCCAAGAACCACATCATCGAGATGGGTTACATGACAACAGATATCAACGAGGGCGCATTCCCTAAGGTTACAATGAACCGCCGTATCACCACAGTGGAGTGGATTACCGACGAGAACGGACGCGTGTTCCCATTGCTCAACAACAACTCACGTATCATTGAGCAGGACCTCGAGAAGGAGAACGGATACGTACAGGTTGTTGACGCAGTGCTCAACCCATCAAGCAGCAACATCCACGAGTTGCTTGGACAGCACCTCTCATTCTCATTGTTCTACACAGCACTGAAGGCTACCGGACTTGACAAGTTGCTCGACACATACGAGATTGACCCCGACTATGACGGTACCCTCTATGGCCCACAGTTCTCTAACAAGGCCGGTAACCCACGTTACCCCGAGGAGCACAAGCAGCGTTACTCATTGCTCGTAGAGAGCAACGACCTGCTCGCCGACCCAACAAAGAACCACTTGGGTATCTCCATCACAACAATCGACCAGCTTGAGCAGCTTGCAGCGGCATGGTACGGAACAGAGGCTTTGGGCGACCACAGCAACCCAAAGAACCCTCTGCACAAATACATCCAGTACCACATCATCGACCGTCAGTTGCTTTACAGCTCATCTACAGGTCCTGGCGGCTTCCTCATGGAGAGCTATGACCACAAGGGCTTCAACTCTGAGATCAACATGCCAACCTCTTTTGACCGCTATGACTACTTCGAGACCGAGTTGCCATATACAATGATCAAGGTTACAAAGCCTTTCACAAACGACACCCCATACGATCCATACGGAAACGAAGAAGAGCCAAGCACATTGAGCAAGCAGATTATCCTTAACTATGCTCAGGACGGAGGCACACGCTGCAACAACCAGAACATGAGATACTACCTGAACGTTGTTGTAGAGCCAGCCCGCATCACAAAGGCACGTCCAGGACTCGAGGACTTTGACCAGAGCGCCATCAACGGTATCATCCACACCATCGACCGCATCCTCATCTACAACGAGGAGGAAATGGCCGGCAACGTGCTCAACGAGCGCATGCGTTGGGACGCTTCATCACTGTTCCCAGAGCTCACAAACAACGGAGTACGCTGGATGCCACAGGAAGAGGTGACAGCAGGTGACAAGGTATACATCCCCGAGGATTTCTGTACACGCCTGAGACACAGGAACAACCAGACAAACATCTACTATCTGCGCCCACACCAGACAGGTCTTGAAGGATACTCTACATTCATGGGTGACGAGATCATGGTATCAGGTAAGTATGACTTCGAGTACCGTCTCCCATTTGTACCATCAGGCAACTACGAGGTACGTTTCGGCTTCAACCAGTCTGACGCACGTGGTATCGCCCAGTTCTACATGGACGGCAAGATCTGCGGTATCCCCGTGGATATGCGCGAGGGCGCAGAGACCGAGCCAATCATCGGCTGGTTCGACGAGTCAAACATGAGCGAGGAGGAGATCAACGAGAACGACAAGTCAATGCGTAACCGCGGATGGATGAAGGGTCCTGCAAGCGTACACCTTACAAACAACAAGGAGAGCATGCGCGTGACAAAGAAGGCTGTGCGCCGAATTGTCGGAACATTCCGTCTGGATGCAGGTACCGAGCACTGGATACGCTTCAAGGACGTACGTGAGTCTGGTCTATACAACGAGCTCAGCCAGGACTACCTTGAGATTGTACCTACATCAGTACTCTCTAACCCGACAAAACCAGAGGACAGATATTGATCATATAACCTCAAGACAGAATGGCACCTTAACGGGTGCCATTCTTTGTATATACAAAACTCCCATTCGCGGATTTGGATTTTACAGCGGTAATTCGTAATTTCGCACTATTAGAAGCTGTTTAAATTTATATCGTTAAGTTTTTTATAGAGCAAAAATAGGGTGTTTTATTATTTTTTGTAGGACGCGTAGCGGGCTACGTAACCGAGAAAAAGAAGAAAACAGACATTTTTGAATATAAAAAACAACG
>JAFYWE010000056.1 GCA_017558165.1 Bacteroidaceae bacterium | reverse complement strand
TTCGTTGTTTTTTATATTCAAAAATGTCTGTTTTCTTCTTTTTTCCGGTTACGTAGCCCGCTACGCGCCCTACAAAAAATAATAAAACACCCTATTTTTGCTCTATAAAAAACTTAACGATATAAATTTAAACAGCTTCTTAATTTCAATTATTTTAAAATAGCGGAAAGTGGAAATGTTAAAGAGGGAAACGGTGTTTTCAGATTTCAGTTTTCAGTTTTAAAATCCTCCGCGCATAAGTCTACTCTCCATATATGATTGTAATATTATGGTTGCGCTCACCTCGTCGACAAGCTCCTTGTTACGACGCGCCATCTTCTTTATTCCGGCTTCAATGATTGTCCTCTGCGCCAGCACGGAGGTGAAGCGCTCGTCATGGTAGTCTACAGGGATATCGGGCAACAGTTTCCTCAGGCGGTTCACGAAAGGCTCCACGCGACGCATATTCTCCGAAGGCTCGTTGTTCATCTGCTTGGGAAGCCCTACGACTATACGCTCTACCGGCTCACGCTTAACATAATCGAGGATAAAATCAACCAAATCCACAGTAGCCACGGTCGTGAGTCCACCGGCTATTATCTGCATCTCATCCGACACAGCAATTCCGGTACGCTTCTTTCCATAGTCTATTGCCAAAAGTCTTGCCATAATACATCAAGGTTTTAATTTGCAAAAATACTCTTTTTAGCCGAAAGGCACATCTTTAAAAGTAAAAAATAGACAAAAAAAATATGCCACGCAGCAACGTGGCATATCTTATTTATTAAAAAGGCACTCATTTCATAGCCTTGCGGGAGAAATAACCGTACAGCATCACCACCACAAAACAGAAGAGAGGAAGCACGAACGAGACGTTCACTGCAGGCAAGCCGGCTACAGAGCCAAGGTCTATGATGGCACCCTGCAACGGAGGCATAAGCGCACCACCCACAATTGCCATAACCAGGAACGCCGCACCAAGCGTAGTATCCTCTTCACGTACATTCTCAAGAGCTATACCATAGATTGTAGGGAACATGAGCGACATGAAGAAGCTTATTGCCACAAGACAATACAGGCCTGTCATACCTACAATAAAGATTGTTCCCAAAGTAGCGCATACAGCACCGGCACCGAACACGGCAAGCAATGTGCGTGAATTGAAATATCGCATAAGGAATGTCGACACGAAACGGCTGCACAGGAACATTCCCATTGCGCAGATATTGTAGTTCTGCGCCGTAGCCTTATCGATACCGAGATTGTCGGCATATTGGATAATGAATGTCCACACCATTATCTGCGCCGCTACATAGAACATCTGCGCAACCACACCGTTACGGTACACACTGTTTTTCCACAAATTACCCAAAGTCTCGACGTTGCTCACGCGCACACCATCCTTGCCTTGGATGTTGGGTATCCTTGTAAATACAAAAATCATGAACACTGCAAGCACCACAAGTCCTATCGCCACATACGGGTCACGTATCACAGCAAGGTCGTGCAAACGGATATCGGCCTTCTCAGCCGCGCTGAGACCGCCGTATATTATATCACCGAATGCATCGCGCTTATCCGAGATAAGCTGCGGGAGAACAATGAGTGACGCTACCGCCATACCCGAAAGCGAACCCATAGGATTGAAGGCCTGCGCCAGATTAAGACGACGCGTAGAGGTCTCCCTTGCACCAAGAGAGAGAATCAGCGGGTTCGCGGTTGTCTCAAGGAAAGCTAGACCGAATGTAAGGATATACAAGGAGATACAGAAGAACGAGAATGCCTGATAATGGGCGGCAGGGATAAAGAGGAATGCTCCAACCGCATACAATCCAAGACCAAGCAGTATTCCGCTCTTGTAACTGTACCTGCGTATGAAAAGCGCCGCAGGGACAGCCATGGTAGCATAACCGCCATAGAAGGCAAACTGCACAAGAGCAGCCTCCGACGCTGGAAGCTCCATCAATGTCTGGAAAGCAGCCACCATAGGGTTTGTTATATCATTCGCAAAGCCCCAAAGAGCAAAGAGCGATGTAACAAGTATAAATGGGAAAAGATAACGTCTCTCAACCAGTTTGGGTTTATTATTCAAGTTTTCTTTCATGTCTTTCAATTATTTCTCATATAAATGGAACATTCTTTCCATCATTCTCCATTTTTCATTAGATGAACTGCCCGGAGCCGCCTTCTGGAACTCGGACATGTAATCTTCCCACTCCTGCTGGCGCGGCAGAGTAGATAGGCGCGCCATAGCACTGTCCCAATCGAAATCAAGCGGAGCCTCGACAATCATGAAAAGACGGGTATCAAGGATGTATATCTCCATCTCCAGAATACCCACCTCACGGATTCCCCAAAGAATCTCGCTCCAAGCCTCGCCTTCACTGTGGCGACGGCGGTACTCGGCAATCAGTTCCGGATTATCCTTGAGATCCAGAGTCTGACAATACCTCTTTACAGGGCGCTTGTACTCCTTTACACTGTAACCTTCAGTCATATTATATAGAATTTGAGTTCCTGCCCCACCGTAATGGGGCAGGAATATTATTTTATTACCAATTATTTATATACGGGACCATAGTTCTGGCAAGCACGGTAATCGGCACCCTCCTTGTCCATACCGAATGCGTTCCATGCAGCTGGACGGAAAATCTTCTCCTCGGGCACGTTATGCATACATACAGGAATGCGCAACATAGAGGCAAGTGTTATGAGGTCAGCACCAATGTGACCGTAGCTGATTGCACCATGGTTGGCACCCCAACAGTTCATTACCGAATATACATCCTTGAATGGAGCCTTGTCGCAAAGACGTGGCACGAACCAAGTTGTAGGCCATGTAGGATCGGTACGCATATTGAGCACCTCATGTATCTCAGGATCCACATCAGCGGTCCAACCCTCAGCAATCTGGAGAACGGGACCAAGGCCCTTCACAAGGTTCAGACGGCTCATTGTAACAGGCATGCCACCCTTTGAGAGGAAGTTCGATGAGAAACCGCCGCCACGGAAATAGTCACGGTCGGCCGGCATCCAGTTGGTATTCTCAAGACAAGCCTGCACATCACCCTCGGTCATCTCCCAGCATGGTTTCATACAAGGCTCACCGGCAGCATTCACACTTGCACCTGTAGCATCAAGTGTAGTGGCACCAGAGTTGATGAGGTGAATCATACCGCCAGCCGCAAGACCTGTGAGTTCCTTGCCTGTAACACGCTTCACAGCCTCGGGGCTCCAATATGTACGTACATCGGAGAACATCTGTCCACAACCGGTCAACAGTTTACCGAAGAGCATTGCCACACCGTTGCACGCATCGTTCTCAGTTGCGAGGACATAAGCCTCACGTATACCGTTCCAGTCAAATGTACTGCAGAGAAGTGCTTCGGTGAAGTCACCGTTAGGTTTCCAGTCGGTCCACTGACGCTGTCCCTGGAAGCCGGCTGCTATCGCATTGTGGCCGATAGCCTCCTCCTTGAAACCAAGTTCACGCAATTTGGGGTTACCGAGCATAAGGTCACGGACGATGATTGTCATCTTTACCACGAATTCCCAATCGGCATCCTTGCCGGCACGGTCCTTCTGCTTCTCGGGGCGGTTCTTGTCCCAACCCTCCTTTACCTTACAGTATTTCTCGGTCCAGGCCATGGCCTTCTCATACTCCTCGTGGTCATAGATACCCTCCTCCATTCTACGCAGAATCTCGGTCTCGTCAACACTCTCGTTACGCATGCCAAGATACTCCTGGAAGAAGTTCTGGTCAACGATACTGCCGGCAATACCCATACACTGGCTACCCACAGAGAGGTAGCTCTCGCCACGCATCTGGGCTACAGATACAGCAGCACGCGCCCAACGCAGGATTTTCTCTGCCACATCGGCAGGGATTGTATTGTCATCGAGATCCTGTACATCGTGGCCGTAGATACCGAATGCTGGAAGACCCTTCTGGGCATGACCTGCAAGCACGGCCGCAAGATACACCGCACCTGGACGCTCTGTTCCGTTGAAGCCCCATACGGCCTTTGGCCAGTGTGGATGCATATCCATGGTCTCGGAACCATAGCACCAGCAAGAAGTCACAGAGATTGTAGCGCCTACATTCTCACGCTCGAACTTTGCTGCACATGCAGCACTCTCGGCCACACGGCCTATTGTACCATCGGCTATGACACACTCTACAGGCTTACCATCGGCATATCTGACATTTGCCGAGATAAGCTCCGCTACTGCCTTTGCAAGGTTCATTGTCTTCTCTTCAAGACTCTCTCTCACACCGCCCTGACGACCATCAATGGTAGGGCGTATACCAATTCTTGGATATTTACTCATGATTATATTTGTGTTAGTTATAGTTTGCGACTACAAGTATAACTATATTTTTTCACAAATTCGGTAATTTACGTTTTTTTATACAAAAAAAGCCCCACTCAGCACGAGTGGGGCCTAATCAACCGTTTATAGTCAATCAATTGTTGTAAAGCAACCAAGCCTTCTGGTAATCGGCATTGTTTGGATGGTCTGCCTTGAACTGCGCGCGTGCATTAGCTGCCTCCTGACGGCTGTCATAAGAAGCACAGATCACGCGGAAAAGACCCTTAGGGCTCTGCACGATGATTGCATCATAACCCTCATCGATAAGCTCGGCACGTACCTTCTCGGCATTGGCCTTCTGACCGAAACTACCACACACGACACTGAAAGCCTTCAATGAACCAGCTGCACCAGAAGCAAGCACGACCTTCTCGCTACGGTAGCTGTCATCAACGTTTGCGTTCTTCGCTGTAGAAGAAGCTACGGGAGTAATCTCTACAGGCTCGCTCTGCTGAGCATCACTCTGCTCCTGACGAGCCTCATCATATGCAGTCTTGTAGAGACTGTCCTTAGACTTACAAGATGTAAATGCGAATGCCGAGCACAAGGCAACAGCAATAATAAATGATTTCTTCATGATATCAATAAAACTATTAGATTAAAATCCATTAACATTAGGTGCAAAAATACTAATAAAGCGCCACAACATCAACTTTTACATAGATTTTTAACAAAAAATAATGGCCCACACATGTTTTTGGGGTACATTATCGACATTGACAGAATATTGGACTATATTTGTAGAAGATAAAAACCAGAAAACATAAGGACATGAAAAAGAGATTACCTGTATTGGCCCTTGCCGCACTCCTTGCCGCGTGCTCGACAACAAACAAGCTCGAAGGAGTTCCTGCAATAGCCGACCACAATGTAAAGTACGACAATTACTTTACTGCAAATACCATGCGTTATGACTTTCACCACGCAGGCGACAGCAACAACGAATACTACTATTTCGACAAGCTGATACGCGAAGGCGAATGGGCCGGTTCACGTACATCGCTCATCAACCCTTTTGACTACGGCGAACAGCATTTCAGGATCATTGATGCGGCCAGCGGCAACGTCATCTACAAGAACAACTACTGCACGTTGTTCAACGAGTGGCAGACCACTCCTGAAGCCGAGGCCACAAGCCGATCGTTCCCAGAAGGAGTGATATTCCCGGAGCCCAAGAACGACTTCATTATCGAATTCTATGCACGCAACAAGAAGAGCAAGAAGTGGGAAAAGAAATTCACACAAGACATCAAGGTAAACGACTTCAACATCTACCCCAGCCACACCCCTTACGAGAGCTTTGACATCCACATCGGAGGTGACATCGCACACAGCCTTGACCTGGTGCTCCTGCCCGACGGATTCACGGTTGCAGAGAAGGAGAGGTTCATCGAGGCCTGCAGGATGTGGACCGACGCACTTTTCTCATATGCACCGTTCACACAGAACAAGCACAGGATCAACATCCGTGCCGTGTGGGCACCGTCAATGGAAAGCGGTATAAGCGTACCCGGCAAGGGAGAATGGAAGAACACACTCCTTGAGTGCCGTTTCTTCACATTCAACAGCGACCGTTACCAGATGACTGAGGAGTTCCAGAAAGTACGTGACGTGGCAGCCTGCGCACCATACGAGAGCATATTCATCCTCACTCACACCGACAAGTATGGCGGTGGCGGAATCTATAATTTCTACGGCCTTGGCTCTGCCGGCAAGACAGGCAAGACCGGCGAGGTCTACATACACGAGTTCGGACACTCACTCATGGGACTCGGCGATGAATACATAGAGAAAGGCAACACCGTCAGTGCCCTCTACCCCGAAGGCGTGGAGCCATGGGAGGCCAATCTCACACGCCTTGTCGATTTCAACGGCAAATGGGAAAAGAAAATTGCCGCTGACACACCCGTACCTACAACCATAAGCGAAGGAACAGACAAGGCCGACTGGAAGATTGGAGCATACGAAGGTGGCGGCTACCTTGAGAAAGGAGTATACCGCGGATGGCCGGAATGTATGATGAAGGCACTTACAGATTTCTGCCCTGTGTGCCAAGAGGCAATATCAAGATACCTAGACTACATCTGCAAATGACAGACAAACCATACATAGAACGGGATGGAACATTCAATGCTCCATCCCGTTCTATGTATCTCATATTCCATCAATCCACATATCTTATGACAGTCTTGCGGCCTGTACCGTCCACGTATGAGACCGGGCATTCCCTGCTGTCAAGTTCCCATTGGCCATAAAGATAGAGGTAAGAACCCGTTTCCTCATCAATCACAGGCTTTCCGTTCTTGTCCCTTGACAAGAGCGCGAGTGGAAGATTTGAGCTGGTAGCACCCATCATTCCGAATGCAGTAAGCTGGTAGTACGCATAGTACTCAGTAGCTATTGCAGGAACCGCCCTTTCCAATCCCCAATATCCGAAGTATCCCGAAAAATCAAAGTTTGTCTTGTTCTTCATACCTCCATACCTTACTTCACGACCACGGTCAAGCATAAGGGAATCAAGTCCCTCTTCGTTCTTGCCGAACAGCTGATATCCGGTTACATTACCGCTGGAATCACGGCATGGAAGATACATGTTGCCGCCATCGGCATGCGCCTCCTTCAGCTGGGTTGCCGAATATACGAAATCAAGCGAAAGGAAAGATGCAAGAGTGCCGTTCGCATTGAACTGACCATTGTTCTTGCCGTTCTCATGGGTGTTCCAAGCTGGATAATCCGGATACTCCTTGGAAACAGAGTACTCCACAGAGAAATTCTTGCCATTAAAATAATAGTTGGCCTGAGAGGTTATATAACACTTGTAGTAGCGCACCACATTATCGAATGTATATGCGCGGTAGTGTACGAAACTCGAATTTATCTCCTTTATGCGTCCCTGGGCGTCATATGCAAAATTATGCTCCCAAGAGTAATCACGCCCGTCAATGGTGTTCGTAGTCTTGACCTGAGCCACTAACCTGCGACCCTGCACAGGCTCATATGGACTCACGGCTGTATCCGCATTATAATCATCACCGTCGCTGCAGGCCACGAAAGCCACCGCACATAGCGACAAAATCATCAGTCTTAGTATGTTCTTCATATGGCATTATTTTTTTCAACAGCCGCGAAGATAGCCCAATTATTGATTATACACAAAGTTTTAAGGTATATTAATCCCATACAGCACGACAATCGCATCCCAATCAACAAGCTGCACCGTCCATTTGTTATTATCCTAAAACAACAGCTATGGCATTCATTGACTACTACAAGACACTCGGTGTAGACAGCAACGCCAGCCAGGACGAGATAAAGAAGGCGTACCGCAAGCTGACAAAGCGTTATCACCCCGACCTGAACCCAGGCAATCCTGAAGCAAAGGAGCGTTTCCAGGAGATAAACGAGGCCAACGAGGTACTCAGCGACCCCGAGAAGCGCAAGCGTTACGACGAGTACGGCGAGAATTGGCGCCATGCTGACGAATATGAGGCACAGCGCAGACAATATGGCAACAGTTACGGTGGATTTGACTTCGGAGGATATGGTGGATTCGGCGATTTCAGCGGCAACACAGGGAACAGCAGCGGATTCAGTGACTTTTTCGAACAGTTGTTCGGAAAGAATTCATATCACAGCAAGAAAGGCAAGGACATCCACGCGACCGTAACACTTTCCCTACGCGAAGCAGCCGTGACACATAGGCATATATTCAACATCGGTAATGAGAAAGTGAGCATTAACCTGCCGGCAGGAGTCGCCGACGGCCAGAAGATACGTCTCAAGGGATATGGTTCTCCATCCCCTGTCAGCGGAGAACGTGGCGACCTCTACATGACATTCAACATTGAGCCCGACAAGGATTTCACACGTAAAGGCAACGACCTGTACACAACGGCAACCACAGATCTCTATACAATGCTACTGGGCGGCGAGGTGACATTGCCGACGCTCGCCGGCGATGTCAAGATAAACCTGAAGCCAGGCACACAGCCCGACAGCCGCCAACGCCTGCGCGGCAAGGGCTTCCCTGTGTACAGGCAAGAGGGTACTTTCGGCGACCTTATAGTCACATTCAAGGTACAGTTACCCAAACTCAACGAAAGACAGAAAGAACTGCTGCTGAAGATAAAAGAGCAGTAATGCAATAAGCCGGCCCAGGGTTTTCCTGACCGGCTTATTGCATTACTCAATTGTAGTATGCCACATACCCGTTGAGATACAATGCGAACAACAGCCACAGCAGATACGGGACATTGATATAAGCGGCAACCTTGCTCTGCAAATATGCAATACCGATATAAAGAAATACCGAGACTATCAACAGCGTAAGCACCACAACCCCCATGAAAGGAGACTGCATCCCAAAGAACGTGACGCTCCACAGAAGGTTAAGCCCCAATTGCACAAAGAACACCAACAGCACCAACCATGTATATATCGAACGGATATTCCATATTATACCGGCAGATATTCCCATAAGCAGATACAGAACAGCCCATACTGCAGCAAAGACTATACCGGGAGGTGTCAATGGAGGCTTGAGAAGTGAGGGATACCACTCCACCATAGCCGGTTCCTGAACAAGTTTGGACACATAACCAACAGCAAATGACAACACCACGAAGAACAATATTGCAAGGAAGCGTTTCATAAAGGTGTATTTATTATATAAGACAAGTGACCGCAACCCACCATTCAGGGCCACAGTCACTTATATAACATAACCTCTACAGAAAGGTTCAACGGCGTCAGTTCATCAGAACATGCCAAGCGGAGGATGCGACCTTTGCTATCATCACAAACGAGTATACCATCTTGACACCAGTGGTAAGTATGAATGCCAAGAAAGAGTAGGATGCGACTTTCACAGCCTTAGTACTTGCACTTCCCGTGCTCAATTCGCCCAACAATGCCCCAAGGAAAGGCAGGACGAGCACACCCCACATACCGGTAAAGAGAGCGAGCACAAGACCTATCGTAGCTCCCCTTGTGGCAGCCTTGCTTCCACCACTCTTTTTTGTAAGCCATACAGGAGCCACGAAATCAACTACCGTAACGATTGCGGCCAGCACTCCATAGACAGCCAAAGACTGGAAAGAAATATCACATCCTGTACAGAAATAGAGCAACAGATACGCCACAAAGCTGACGGGAGGCCCCGGCAAAGCAGGAACAATAGACCCTACGATACCGATTATGGCACAGACCACGGCTGATATTATCAACAATATATCCATATACAGACAAGAAGCCGGTTACTCTGTTTCTTCCGTTTTTTTCCTCTCGCGTTCCTTGATAACCTCATTCATCTGCGAATCGGAATAGTAAGGAACCTTTCCCGATGGGACATACTTGCTTGATGATGACAGGTGCGTATCCTGATCATCGAAGAAAATATGCGCGCCGAAGGCCTTCAACAGTTCATCCTTGCGCAGACCACCAAGAAAATAGGCCTCATCGACATACACGCCCCATTTGCGCAGTGTCTTGATTACACGAAAATGCGATGGCAGACTTCGAGAAGTCACAATGGCCAGACGCAACGGCGAGAGTTCTATCGATGTAGGCAGGCACTCCTGAATCTGCGAGAGCTTCTTCAACAAGTTGGCAAAAGGACCCTCCTTCAATGGCACGTCGGCATTCTCCTTCTCGTATTTATAGAAGGCATCAAAGCCTTCCTTCTTGAAACGGCACTCCGACTCGTCGGAGAAGATGACAGCATCGGCATCGAAGGCAATCTTCACGCGACTCTCCTCGGGATTGAAGTCTGTTGGAGGCGCATAGATCAATGCTGAAGCGCATATTCCGGAATCCATAACGCGCTGCACGTCATTCTCATCCTTTGAAAGGAACAGGTCTATAGAGAAAGCCTTGAGATACTTTGACAGAGACTCGCCACCCGACAAGGCCACACGCGTAATCTCAAGCCCGTACATATCGAGCGACTTGAGCATACGCATACCCGTCTCGGGGCTGTTGCGCGACATCACCACGACCTCCACGATGGGGCGGTTGGCCTGCTTATTGAGCTCGAGCAGGCTCTTTACAAGATAGAAAGCAGTACCACGCTCCAGAGGCTCATCCTCATGTTCCTCCTGGTACTTGCGGTATTTGGCAACACCGTACTTCTCGAATATCTCATTCTCGGCCTCAAGGTCAAACAGTGCACGCGATGAAACACCGATGACCAGACGTCCATCCAAATTCTCCATTATGTGATTACTTTAATTTATCAATCAAGAATACAATTCACAAATGTAACTCAATAATGCACAACAATCAACAAAAAAGACAAAATTATCAAGCCCACCAT
>JAFYWE010000055.1 GCA_017558165.1 Bacteroidaceae bacterium | reverse complement strand
GTCCTCACTCACCTTGCTCTGCCCAAGACCGGGACCCACGGCTACGGCATTGTATCTTGAAACATCAACATCATCACTGAAACAGCACTCGTTGCTGTCGATGCTTGTCATGGCCTCGGGCACGCACGACTGCACAATGACACGATTACATGCAGGCACATGAACCGTAAGCAACCCCACTCCAGAGCGCAACGATGCACGCGAGGCAAGCACGGATGCGCCAGCTATTCCCCTTGAACCGGCAACAAGCAACGCACGACCGAAATCACCCTTATGGGCATGCCTTGCGCGTGGCCTTAACAAGGATTTTATGTCCTTTTCATCGGTAAAGAAAAGGTGGGACGGGGTATTCGTTATGCCCTCTTGCGATAGGGCTATGTCAAGAATTTCCATGTCGCCTACAAACTGCGCGTTCTCGGGCATAAGGAGTGACAGTTTGGGGAACTGCAGTGTCAACGTGACATCGGCATTTACCACCGCCCCACACAAGGGATGGTTCTCCTCGCCCATAAGACCCGACGGCATATCGACTGCCACCACACGACAGCCCGATGCATTGACACCATTGATGACATGGGCAAAAATTCCTTCGCGCACAGGCTTGTTGAGCCCACTGCCGAAGAGCGCATCCACTATAACGACATCCTTGCCGAGCGACGGCATACTGAACGCGTCCTGCACCAACTGCACCTCAACGCCCGACTCCCGCAGGCGCAAGAAATTGACGGCACAGTCAGTCGAGAGCCTGTCCTTGGGGTCAATGAGCCACACCTGTACGGCACAGCCTGTAACGGCAAGCATACGCGCTACGGCAAGGCCGTCGCCACCGTTGTTGCCAGGCCCCGAGAAGACCGCAAAACGGCATCCGCCAAAGCGTTCAAGGACGGCATCGGTGAGCACACGCGCCGCACGCTCCATCAGGTCAATGGAGGCAATCGGCTCATGCTCTATGGTGTAGGCATCAAGTTCCTTTATAGTGGATGTGTGGAAGAATTTCATAACTGTGACAGGTAGTGCAAGCCCTCTTTATAACCGTCGAAACCCTTTCCGCAGATGGTCTTCTGCGCATAGAGCGAGATATATGAGAAACGGCGGAACTCCTCGCGGGTGGAGATGTCGGTAAGATGGACCTCAACCGTGGGGAGCGCCACGGCCTTGAGCGCATCGAGTATGGCAACACTTGTATGCGTATAGGCCGCAGGGTTTATGAGGATTGCATCGAACACGCCATATGCGGCCTGTATCTTGTCAACAATCACACCCTCGTGGTTCGACTGGAACAACTCTACCTCAACGCCGTACTCCGCGGCACACTCTACAATGAACCCTTGCAACGCCTCAAAGTTCTGCGTGCCGTAAAGGGCAGGCTCACGCAAGCCAAGAAGGTTGAGGTTAGGGCCGTTGATGACCAATATCTTTTTCATACGTTAATCTTTGTTTGCATTATATTTTGCAAACTTAAACAAAATCTTTCAAAGATTTTACTTAAGTTTGCCATAAATGGCAACGGCAACGGCGCGTGCCTGTTACAAGAGAACGCTGATGAAGAGAGAAAAGACATTCAAATACCTGTCATTCACCATTTTTGCCATAATAACGGTGATACTGATGACGGCCACGGTAATGGAAAAGCTATACGGCACTACATACGCCGTAGAAAATATCTATTGCGCCGATTGGATGATTGCATTGTGGGGCACCGGAGCGCTGTCAGCCATCGTTTATATGCTGCAACGCAAACTGCACAGGCAACCGGCAACGCTATGCCTGCACATTGCCTTTGCGGTGATTCTGGCCGGGGCACTGGTCACGCACACCACAGGCAGGCAAGGACAACTGCACCTGCGCGTGGGCGAATACAGCAACCTCTACGCACTGCCCGACGGAGAAATAGAGAGACTGCCGTTCAGTATATCACTGCACGGTTTCGAGGTCGTGCGATATACAGGCACAGAGGCTCCAATGGACTATGTGAGCGACATTGTCATATATGACAGCAAACGTACCGAGGGCACAATCTCAATGAACAACATATTCAGATACCGTGGCTACCGCCTTTACCAGGCAGGGTATGACAGCGACAGCAAAGGAACGTTCCTTACGGTATCGTACGACCCATGGGGAATTGGCATCACATACACAGGGTACGTGATGTTGCTTATTGCAATGCTGTTGTTCTTCACGCAGCCCGACAGCCGTTTCCGCGCCGCACTGCGCAAGGGAAAAGGTTTTGCCATAGTATTACTGATGTTCCTTGCCACAACAACGGCAAATGCACAACAGGCAGCCCGTGCAGCACATATCGAGGAGATTACCATAGAGCAGGAGACCGTATTCGATGCCGAGGCGCTATATGACAGCATAAGCAACAACCGCCCGCTGGCAATGACATGCCTTGCTACAGGCACAATACTGTTCCTGCTGTTCTGCGTAAACCGTAAGGAGAACAAGACACTACTGGTGCTTGCCACGTGGATAAAGGCCGTGGCCTGGATAACGGTAGCTTACCTGACGTTACAGATAACCCTGCGCTGGCACATCGGCGGGTATATACCGCTGTCAAACGGCTATGAGACCATGGTATTCATGGCGTGGTGCAGCATGCTGCTGACACCCATTGCAGGCAAGAGAGTAAAAGAGGCACTGCCGTTCGGGTATATAATATGCGGTCTTGCACTGCTTGTATCGACCTTTGGCGATGCAACCGGGCAGATAGCACCCCTGCCACCTGTACTGCGGTCGCCGCTGCTGAGCATACACGTCGTTGTAATAATGATCTCATACACCCTGCTGGCATTCACCCTGCTCAACGGCGTTGCGGCAATCATCATAAACGCCACACAAAAGGATAAAGCCCTTGCCAAGAGCGAGATTGAAGAACTGCAGAGGAGAAGTACCATAATGCTCTATCCCGCCGTGTTCCTGCTCACAGCCGGAATATTCATAGGTGCCGTTTGGGCCAACATATCGTGGGGCAGATACTGGGGCTGGGACCCCAAGGAGGTGTGGGCACTAATAACCATGCTTATATACTCCGTACCGTTCCACAGCGGCTCGATAAAGGCAATGCGCCACCCCATGACATTCCACATATACTGCATACTGGCATTCCTGAGTGTACTAATCACCTACTTCGGCGTGAATTTCATATTAGGAGGATTACACAGCTATGCATAGATAAAGGACAGATGGTGTCACCATCTGTCCTTTATCTATGATTATCGCCAATATACCAACGAAAAATTAGAATTATATAGGTATTACCCCATCATTTATGTCATATCGACCGTATGGGAGATATCTCGTATATTATTTTCGAGATCCTTTGACAATGCTTGTTTCTCGCATCCCCCGCGGTGCAAACAAGGTCTGCACAACGCGTGACTAATTGCTACAAGCATTGTCGAACTGAACTTTCGTCGCTACGCTCTGTCGGGATGACATGTCCGCTAGAACAATTGCTATATAGTTGCCGAAGGCAACCGGCGTGTGACTGTTGTAGAACCGGAGTTTACTGAACGCAAATGAGCATTATATAACAGACACAACAACACAGTTATCGCGCTTTTAAACAATCACGTCAAATTATTTCGGCATATGTACCAAAGTACCTGAACTGCTCACCGCACTCATGAAGCTCGCACATGAGAGAGAGGAACTCGTCGCTGTATACTGAAGCTTCTATGTCAAAATAGAAGCGGTATTCGAACTCGCGCTCGGGAATCTGACGGCTCTCGAGCTTGACGAGGTTGACACCTGTCGCATTGAAACGTGACATTATGCGGAAGAGTGTTCCTGGGCGGTTAGGGATGTTGATCATCACACTGGTACGGTCGGCACCTGAGTAGATCTTGGGCTCCTTTGCAATGCAGATGAAACGGGTGTAGTTGTTGTCGCGGTTCTGCACTGACGACTTGATTACCTGCATCTGGTAGAGCTCTGAGCAAAGGCGTGAAGAGAGCGATGCCTTTGTTGGGTCATTGCTCTGTGCGACCATACGGGCAGCCTCGGCTGTGTTCTCGCAAGCGATCACGCGCACGTTCTTCAATGAGCCAAGGAACTCGGAGCACTGGTTGATTGCCTGCTGGTGTGAATAGATCTCGCGGATGTCCTCGAGCTTTGCACCAGGAACGCCAAGGATGGCGTGGTCTACCTTAAGGCGTACGGCACGCACGATGTTCACGTTGTACTCGGCAAGGAGATCGTAGATAGCGTTCACAGAACCCGCAAGGGAGTTCTCGATAGGCAGGACACCGAACTCGCAGAGTCCGCTGCTTACAGCCTTGAACACGCCCTCGAAGTTGCTCATGTACATGATCTCGGGAAGGTCGAAGAGGCGCTCCGATGCGAGGTGTGCATATGAGCCCTCACAACCTGCACAACTTACCGATGCACGCTTTGGGAATGGCTGTGGCGGTGTTGAGGCGATATTCTTGAAGTAGTTGAAGAACTCACTACCCTCGGAGAGCATGCGTGTCTCGTATGACTCGCTCAAGTCGAAGATTGTACGGTAGAGCGTACGGCCATAACCCTCGAACTCTGGGCCGAGGCGCTTTGAGACGTTCTGCAACACTGCACGCGCACGTGACGGGTGATAAACAGGAAGATTGTTCTCTTTCTTGTACTTACCGATACCTGACACTACCTGCATGCGACGTGCGAAAAGGTCACACATCTGGGTATCTATCTCATCTATTTCCTGACGTAATTTATCCAAGTCCATATTATATATTGTTTTTGTTTTATTCTTTTTCCTTTCTGTTTCAGAGATCCCTCGTCGCTCCGCTCTGTCGGGATGAACAAATTCGCGATGTATGTCATATCGACCAAACGGGAGATATCTCTATTCACACAACTCTGCTTTTCCCCCGAGCATTGCAAAATCCTCGAAGAACGAGGGGTATGACTTTGCCACACATCCCGAGCCTTCAATAACGGTAACGCCGCTTGCCACGCTCGAGAGCACTGCTGCCGACATGGCGATACGGTGGTCACCGAAACTGTCTACCGTTGCCTTCGCGACAGGCTCACCGCCATAGACGGTAAAGGTATCCTCGCCTACGGCGGAATCGATACCGAACGCAGAGAGCACGCTCTTCATCGCTGCAAGACGGTCACTCTCCTTGAAGCGCAGACGTCCCACATTGGTGAACACGGTAGTGCCCTGTGCCACTGCTGCAGCAACCGAGAGGATGGGCACAAGGTCTGGGGTGTCCATACAGTCAAGCTCGGTACCGAACAGTTGCGACGGCATGGCGATGACCTTGTCGTCCTCGATGGAGATGAATGCTCCCATACCACGCAAGTGGTCTATTATGGCACTGTCGCCCTGCAGTGACTCGTTGTTCATACCGCATATTGTCAACGGATGCTTGCCTATGACACCTGCAACCACCCAGAAAGCCGCTGATGACCAGTCACCCTCGACTACCACGCGGGCAGGCATGCGGTACTGCTGGCCGCCCTTTATACGGAATATATTGCCCCTGCGCTCAACGGATATCCCGGCAACGCGCAAGGCATCTATTGTCATGTCAATGTAGGAGGCGCTTGTGAGCCCTCCTGTAACCTCAATAGTACTGTCCTCTGCCGCCAACGGCAAAGCAAAGAGCAGGCCTGTGAGGTATTGTGAGGAGATGTTCCCCGGCAACGAGAACTCACCGCCACGGAGAGTTCCGTTACATGTCACCGGCAGTTCATCGGCCGAGTGACGGACAAATCCCATTCCGTGAGCCGCAAGCACATCTGTGAGCGCACCCATGGGGCGCTGCGGGAGCTTGCCGGCACCGGTGAAGGTTGCATCGGCACCCAGCACTGCTGCAACGGACATAAGGAAGCGAAGCGTGGAACCGCTCTCCCCACAGTCGAGTGTACCGCCCTTGACAAGGCTGATGGGCTTTACATCAAAGAGACCAGACGTGTAGGTTATATCTGCTCCAAGAGCATTGAGGCAACGCATTGTCGCCATTATATCATCATTGACGCTGTTGCACACGATGGAACAGGGCTCAACGGCCAGGGCCGCACAGATGAGCAGACGATGGGCCTGCGACTTTGACGGCGGAGGTGTTACCTCGCCTTTCAACGTACCATATACACGTTTTTCCATTCAGGCAATCACTTTAGAGAGTAACACGGCCAGTTCCTCGACGGGCATCGTGACAAGCGTGCAGTCACCCACCGCACGCGGGAGCACAACAGAGATGTTGCCGCCACGGCGTTTCTTGTCGGATAGGAGCGCATCATATATCTCCTGCGCGCCATAAGGACAGCCCACATCAAAGCCATACCTTACCAAAAGGGCAGAGAGCTCATCGGCCACATCGCAGAGCCCGCAGAGAGGAGCCATGCGCGCTGCAATGACCATGCCCTTTGCGACAGCCTCGCCATGAGAGATACCGAAATCGCTCAGTTTCTCTATCGCATGGCCGAATGTGTGGCCGAAGTTGAGCAGGCCACGTATACCGTTGTCAAACTCGTCCTGCTGTACCACATCGCGCTTTATCTCTACACAACGGGCAACCACAGCCTCACGGTCAAACGGCATGGTGTGCAGGGTATCGTAGAGGCCGGCATCGAGTATCATACCATATTTGATAACCTCGGCACAGCCGTCACGGTAGATTTCGGGGGCAAGGGTATCCATCAGTGCCGTATCGCAACACACGAGCGAGGGCTGGTAGAAACTACCCACAAGGTTCTTGCCAGCAGGGATATCAATTGCAGTCTTGCCACCCACCGAACTGTCCACCGATGCAAGCAGTGTCGTAGGCACCTGCACATACTTCACACCACGCAGGTAGAGCGATGCGGAGAGACCGCCAAGGTCGCCCACCACTCCACCGCCAAAGGCCACAACAGCATCACTGCGGGTCAGTTGGGACGATGCCATGAAGTTGAGGAATGCCAACAGGTTGTCGGCACATTTTGAGGCCTCGCCTGCAGGAATCACATATTTGCAGGCATCGTAACCGGCCTCGTTAAGATGGTTTATTATTGCATCACCGTAGAGCGCATCGACATTGCTGTCGGTGAGCACAGCCAGACGGCAATTGCCGAGCAACGGACGGATGAAACCGCCCAAGCCGGCAAGGATGCCACGACCTATGAGGATATCATAGCTGCGCGAAGCCTCTACGTGTATTGTTCTGTATTGCATATTCTATTTTTCAGCCTCTTCCTTCGCTATCCTGCCGTCGCGCAAGAGCCCGCGGAGAGTATCGGCATCATCGGCAACGATAGCCTGGCGATACTCGTGGAGAGAGTTTATCAACAAATCAAGTTCATTCAGGAGAGCCTCCTTGTTCTCAAGGAACAGTTCGGTCCACATGTTCTCGTTGAGACGGGATACGCGTGTGAAGTCACGGAAACTGCCGGCACTGTATCCACGGTGGAACTTTGCCGAGGGGCTCTTTATAAAGGCATTTGAGACAACGTGACACATCTGCGAGGTGTACGCTATCATACGGTCGTGGAAATCAGCCGTAGTGACAACAAATTTCTTGAAGCCCAATGGCTCAAGTGCCTGCTTCACGCGGTCGAGCAACACGATGTCGTCGTGCACGGCCGGCACCATGATAAACGAGGCCCCGTTGTAGAGCGTTGCCTTTGAGTATTTGTAGCCAGAGTACTGCAGACCAGCCATAGGGTGACCGCCCACATACGTAAAGCCATATTCGGTGGCAAGGGCAAATCCCTTCTCACACACAGCACGCTTTGTTCCGCAGAAATCGACCACAAGGGCACTGCTGGAGATATGTCTTGCATTCTCGCTGATATACCCGATAACGGCCTGCGGTGTGGCCGTGAGCAGAACAAGGTCACATTTGCCAAGATTGTCGGCCGACAGTTCGGCATCGACAATACCCTCGAGCTGCGCGAAGCCTACTATCTGCCTGTCAATGTCATAGGAGTATATAACGTGTCCGGCAGCCTTGAAAGCCTTGGCTGCCGAACCTCCTATTAATCCTAATCCTACTATACCTATTATCATTGCACCATCAATGCATTATGCTGCGGATCTCGCGCACACGCTGAGCGACCTCGTCGAACTGCTCGGGAGTGAGCGACTGTGCACCGTCGCACAACGCACAGGCAGGGTTGTTATGTACCTCGATGATAAGACCGTCGGCACCCGATGCACAGGCCGCGCAAGCCATAGGACGCACAAGACGTGAGACGCCGGTAGCGTGGCTTGGGTCAACGACGATGGGAAGGTGTGTGAGCCCCTTGAGCACAGGAACGGCCGCAAGGTCGAGCACATTACGGGTGTAGCTGTCATAACTGCGGATACCACGCTCACAGAGGATTACCTGTTCGTTACCCTCGGACATTATATACTCGGCACTCATAAGAAGCTCCTTGAGGGTCGCCGACATACCGCGCTTGAGCAGGATGGGCTTGTCGCAACGGCCAAGCTCCTTGAGGAGCTCGAAGTTCTGCATGTTACGCGCACCTACCTGGATGATGTCCACATCGGCAAAGAGATCGAGGTGCGAAGCGCTCATGATCTCGGTATCGATGGGCAAGCCTGTTGCCTCACGAGCCTTCAACAGAAGCTGAAGACCCTCGGCACGCAAGCCCTGGAAATCGTATGGCGATGTACGGGGCTTGAAGGCACCACCACGCAGAATCTGGGCACCCGAAGCCTTTACCGCTGTGGCAATAGCGAGAATCTGCTCCTCGCTCTCCACGGAGCAAGGACCTGCCATGATGGCAAAGTGTCCGCCACCGATCTTGACCTCGTTCTCACCCTTGCCCACCTTGATTACTGTATCATCGGGGTGGAAGCTACGGTTCGCACTCTTGAAGGGATCACTGATGCGTGTAACGCGGTCAATTATCTCAAGACCTGCAAGCAGGTCGATATCTATCTTGCGGGTATCTCCGATGAGGCCGATGACAGTCTGCATCTCACCCTCAGAGACGTGCACACGCACGTTCTGCGACTCAAGCCAATGGATAAGATTATCCTGCTGAGCCTTTGTTACTCCGTGTTTTAATACTGCTATCATAGTTCTAAGTCTTTACTTGTTAATTGCGGATTGCAAATTTACAAATAAACTTCAATTATCCTATTCTTTTTATAAAAATCAGCAAACCGATATCTAAAATCTGCTATCAAAAAGTCAATTTTAATGAATTTTTGTAAAATTAATGAAATAAGAGCTTGCTGACAGTCCTTAACGACACTAAGGCCATTAAGGGCAAGCACAAAAAAGTGGGACACCTTTACGGCATCCCACTTTTGTATAAAGCAACTGTATTGATTACTTCTTTGCGAAAGCCTTCTTCATCGCCTTCTCGATTGCCTTCTCGGCAGCAACCTTTGCAGCGTCGAGCTTCTTCTGAGCCTTAGCCTCTGCCTTTGCATCACC
>JAFYWE010000054.1 GCA_017558165.1 Bacteroidaceae bacterium | reverse complement strand
TAAAATCTCCTCCATCCGCTGTAATTGAGTGTCAGGGTCTGTGACCCGAGATAATTATAAGGGGTTGTAAACCCCTGCCTCAATACCCTTGGAGTGCAAATCCAAGGTGACAGGGGGGCTGCGCGAAACCATGCACTGCTTGCGACGGATTGTCAATCTCCTCCGTCACTTCGTGACACCTCCTCTTACTGAAGCAAGAGGAGGACTTTTAGGTCTACTCCCTCCCTACTGGGGAGGGTTGGGGTGGGGCTCCTATGTTACAACCCGAAGGCTATTCTGTCAATGCCGGCGTAGATGAAACTGCATAGTCCTGCCAGTATTATTCCCGCCACGCAGATGGTGAGGCTGGTGCGTGTGTAAGGGTCGCTCTTGATGGTGGGCAATGGTTGTGTGCTCTCTTTCATGTACATGGCCTTTACAATAAGCAGGTAGTAGTAGAGTGATATCACCGTGTTGATGAGTGCTACGAACACAAGGATGTGGAATCCTGATCCGAACGCATTCATGAAGACGAAGAACTTGCTGAAGAAGCCTGCGAACGGCGGTATTCCGGCAAGTGAGAACAATGCCAGGGTCATTATCAGCGCCAGCTTGGGGTTGCTCTTGTAGAGACCGTTACAGTTCTCGCGTCTTGCGGTGTCACCGGTCTGCCACTCAATGGTCTCGATGATTGCGAATACAGCCATGTTGGCAACGGTGTATACTATTATGTAGAACACCATTGCTGTCATTCCGCCGGCGTTGCCTCCAATTACGGCAAGCATTATATAACCCGCCTGTGAGATACTGCTGAACGCCATGAAGCGTTTGAGTACGCTCTGTTTGAGTGCCATGAGGTTGGCAAGCGTGATGCTGGCAAGCGAGGTTATGTAGATTATGGTCTGCCACTCTCCTGTCATTGCACCGAACACCTTTACAAGTACTATGAATAGTGTGAACACCGCCGCGCCCTTGGAGATTACTGAAAGGAATGCGGTCACGGTTGTGGGGGCTCCCTGGTAACTGTCGGCGGTCCACATGTGGAACGGTACAAGCGATATCTTGAAGCCCATGCCTGTGAAGAACATCACAAGGGCGAATATCTGCAACGGAGTACCGGTGAGCAGTTCGCTCATGTCGGCAAAATAGAGTGTTCCGGTGGTACCGTACAGGAACGATACACCGTAGAGCATTATGGCCGATGAGAACATCGAGGTCAAGATGTATTTGATACCGGCCTCGGCCGAGTTGTGGCTGTACTTGTCGAATGCCACAAGGCAGGCCATAGGCAACGATGCGAGCTCAATGCCCACGAACAGCAACAGGAAGTGGCGTGCGCTTATCATGAAGTACATTCCAAGCAACGTGCTCAGCAGCAGCACGTAGAACTCTCCCTGCTTGTAGAATGTCGTTGAGCTTGTAAGCCATCGGTTGGCCTGCAGTATCACAAGCATGCTGCCGAACGCGAGAATGGCCTTCATGAACACGATCATGGCGTTGCTCTCGTACATGCCTCCGAAGAGTGTGAACGTGCTCCTGTCGCTCAAGGTGAGTATCACGAGCAACAGGGTAGATATGCACACCAGCGGGTGGAACATACGGCGGTAGTGGCCTGTAGAGATAAGGTCATAGAGGAATATCACAAGGTAGATGCAAAGCAGGCTTACCTCGGGCCTCATCGCAAAGAACTGTATGTAATTCATATATTGTAGCTGTATCTTATCGGTTAATGTTAACAAGCACGTCGCCCACTCCACTGTTGATGAGGTTGCTTATCCACATTGGGGCAACGCCTATGGCAATGACGCATATGACAAGGCAGATGACGGTGAAGCGCTCGTCCCATGTGGCATCTGTCAGCTTCATGTGCTCTTCGTTCTCGGGCTCTCCGTAGAGGATGCGTCCTACAACGCGCAGGATGTACACGGCGGTAATCACGATGCTGGTGCAGGCGATTATGGTCACTGTGCGGTGGAATATGTCATTCACCTCGAATGCTCCCACAAAGATTGTCATCTCGGCCACGAATCCGCTGAATCCCGGCAGGCCAAGGTTGGCGAGTCCGGCAATCACGTACCCCACGGCAAGGAACGGCATTATCTTCATGAGGCCGCGCATCTGGCGTATGTCGCGCGTGTGCGTGCGGCCGTATATCATACCAATGAGGGCAAAGAAGAGTGCTGTCATGAGTCCGTGCGACAGCATCTGCAGTATAGCACCGGTGCAGGCGCTCTTTGTCATCATGAGTATGGCGAACAGCACCAGTCCGCAGTGCGAAACGGATGAGTATGCGTTGATGTACTTGAGGTCGGTCTGGCTTATAGCGCTGAGTGCTCCGTATACTACGCTTACTGTGGTAAGTATTATGAATATCCACGCAAGGTCTTCGGCCGCCTGTGGTAACAGGTACATGGCGATGCGGAAACAGCCATAGCCTCCAAGTTTCATGAGCACTCCGGCGTGCAGCATCGATACCGATGTGGGTGCGCAGGCGTGGCCGTCGGGGCTCCATGTGTGGAACGGGAACAGTGCGCCCAGGACTCCAAAGCCTATGAAGGTCATGGGGAAGAATATGTACTGTGTGGCTGTGGGTATGCAGTTGAGTGCCGCAATCTCATGTATGTTCATGGTGGTTGCACCGCTGCCGAAGTATATTCCCAGGATGCCCATCAGCAGGAACGCCGAGCCGCCCATGAGCATAAGTGTCAATTTCATCGCCGAGTACTCCTTGCGGCCGCTTCCCCATACGCCGATGAGTAGGTACATCGGTATCAGCGCTGTCTCATAGAACATGAACATGGTGAAAAGGTCGGTAGAGATGAAGAAACCGTATACTCCCAATGACAACAGGGTGTACCACAGGAAGAACTCCTTGGTCATGGGCTTGAGCCTCCACGATGCGAACGTTCCGGTGAACACTATGATTGATGACAACAGCAACATGGCCACGGATATGCCGTCGACGCCTATTGACAGGCATATGTTCAAGGGCTCGTACCAGCTCCATGAGTCGCAGTAGAGCATGGCCTCGCTGTTCCCGCCGTTGCGTAGTGAAATGAACTCCACGGTAAGGTATGCCGACAAGGCGAGCAGTGCTGTAGAGCCTGTAACCATGGTGGCGCGCACCTGGGTGAGGTTACGGCAACCCCATAATGCCAACAGCATCACAAGGGGTATTATGACAAACAATAGCAGTATATTCATCGTTAGGTCTCCTTTCCTGTCAATTTAAGTAAAGCAATAGAAGCAGTATCATCAGTGCACCGCTGAGCAGGTAGACGCAGTATGTCTGCACGTTACCGCTCTGCAACGGGCGTATGAGCGCGCCGAGCCACTGTGTGCCCTTGGCCGTGAGGTCGAGCGAGGCGTCTATTACGTGACGGTCGAACCAGGCGATGGGGCGGCTTATGCAGTTGAAGATTATCTTCTTTGTCACGAAAAGCCAGGCCTCGTCCATGTAGAAGCGGTGGTATGCCGCCCTGATGGGCTCGCGCAACACAACCTTTACAACGCGTGTGATACGTCGGCCGGGCTTTATGTACATTATGGTGGCTATGACAATGGCTGTTACGGCAAGCAGTATGCTTGTGGTAGCTACCTTGGTGTCAAGGTGTATGGCATAGGCATGGCCGTTGCTGCTTATGAACTCGCCGAACGGTATGAAGCCGGCAACGCAGGTGGCTGCGGCAAGGATAACAAGCGGAACGGTCATTGTCATGGGTGCCTCATGTGGCTTGTGAGGCTCGTGTGCAATGTTACCGCTCCTGTAGAGCGCGAGTTGCTCCTCATAGTGGCTCTTGCCCCAGAAAATGAGGTAGTAGAGACGGAACATGTAGAACGCTGTCATTGCCGCAATTCCGCTCATGAACAGTCCCATTGGCTTTGAGAATGCGTAGCATGCGGCCAAGATCTCGTCCTTGCTGAAGAAACCGCTGAACGGTGGTATTCCGGCAATGGCAAGGCATGCTATGAGGAATGTGATGTGCGTGACGGGCATATACTTGCGCAGGCCACCCATATGGCTCTTCTCGTTGCTGTGTACGGCATGTATTATGGCTCCGGCGCCAAGGAAAAGCAGTCCTTTGAATATGGCGTGTGTGAAAAGGTGGAACATGGATGCCATGTAACCCAATCCGCCCTCATGCGGGTCACTGCCGGTGCATACGCCCAATGCCACCATCATGAATGCTATCTGCGAGATGGTCGAGAATGCGAGAACTCGCTTGATGTCGGTCTGTACACAGGCCACTATGGCGGCATACAGTGCAGTGAATGCGCCTATGTATGCTATGGTGTGCAGCACGCCGGGGGCGAACTCAATGAACAGCGGGAACATCCTTGCAGTGAGGAACACGCCCGCAACAACCATGGTCGCGGCATGTATGAGTGCCGAAACTGGTGTAGGACCCTCCATCGCGTCAGGCAACCATATATGCAGGGGGAACATCGCGCTCTTTCCTGCACCGCCTATGAACATCAGCATCAGGGCTGTGGGCAGTACCGTGCCGGCTGCGGCAAGCGCAGTCTCGCCAGGGGTGAATGAGAATGTCTCCATGTAGTAGCCGTAGATGAGTATTCCGATTAGGAAGAAAAGGTCGGCAAAACGGGTGACGATGAAGGCTTTCTTGGATGCCGCTATGGCAGCAGGCTTGGTGTAATAGAAGCCTATGAGAAGGTATGACGACACACCTACAAGTTCCCAGAATATGTACATCTGGAAAATGTTGGTCGCTACCACGAGTCCCAGCATCGAGAACGTGAACAGCGACAGGAACGCATAGTAGCGCTGGAAACCGCGCTCGCCCTTCATGTAGCCCAATGAGTAGATGTGTACCATAAGGCTTATGGTTGTGATGACGACGAGCATCATTGCCGAGATGGGGCTTATGAGTATGCCAAGGTCAATGCTCAAGGTCTCGTTGATTGGCAACCAGGTGAGGTTGTACGGCATCGCTTCGGCGAAAATTCCATCGGCATTGCGTCCGGCCAAAAAGTAGCTTGCCGTAGTGACGTATGCCAGTACGGTTGTGGCAAGCAGTGACAGCGTACCTATGATGCCCGCGACCTTGTGCGGTAATTTCTTGCCTATGAGTGCGAGTGTGATGAAACTCAGCAACGGCAGTGCCAGGATATATATTGACTGTTCCATCTTATTAATGCTTTAGGTTGGTCAATCGCTTGATGTGTATCGAATGGAAGTTGCGGTACACGTTGATGATTATGGCAATGGCCACGGCAGTCTCGGCCGCGGCGATACCGATGCCGAAGAGCGAGAAGATGTAACCCTCGAGATGCTCGGGGTGGCAATAGGCGTTGAATACCGCGAAGTTGATGTCCACCGCGTTGAGCATGAGCTCGGTGCAGATGAGCAGTGATACCAGGTTGCGTCGTGTGAAGAACCCGAAGACGCCCACAAAGAACAGTACGGCCGACAGAATGAGCATATATTGTGCAGGAATTGTCATGGCTTTTACTTTTTACGTGCAATTAGTATGGCTCCCACGGTGCAGGCAAGCAGCAGCACGCTCATTACCTCAAAGGGGAGTATGTAGTTGTATTTCTCGGTTCCCATCAGTGCCATTCCAAGCTCACGCATCGCCACGCCGTCGGGGTCGACTGTGTTCTGTGCGAACTGGGTGGTGTTTATCAGGTATATTGTCACGGCCATTCCGGTCATGGCAGTGACAACTCCGGCAAGGTACCGGCGCATTGATGTCTGCGTGACGTCAACGCTTCCTTTGCCAAGCAACAGTACCACGAATATGAGCAACACCACAATACCTCCGGCATATACGGTAATCTGTACGGCGCCAAGGAATGTGTAGTGCAACATGAAGTAGAGCCCGGCTGTGCCGAACAGCACGAACAGCAGCAGGGTGGTGGCGCGCATGATCTTGCTCGATGCCACGGCAAAGAGTGCCGAGACTATCATCAGCAGTGCAAGCAGCGAGAAAATGACAAGGTTTATACTCATATCCTATTATCTGTTAAGTCTTAATACCAGTTTCCTGCGGTCGAATACCGCGTTCTCGAACTCGTTGCTGAACTCAATGGCGTTCTTTGGGCAGGCGTTCACGCACAGCTGGCAGAACATGCATGAGCCCAGGTCGTAGCTGTACTCCACAAGCACCTTCTTGCTCTTTCCGCTCTCCTCGTCGGTCACGCTCTTGGTGGTGATGCTTATGGTGCCGTTGGGGCAGGCCATGCTGCAAAGTCCGCAAGCTATGCACCTGTTGTTGCCCTCGGCATCGTGCGGCATCACAAGGCGTGCCCTGTGGCGCTCAGATATCTGCAGGGTCTTCCTGTTCTCGGGGTACTGCTCGGTAACCTTGCGTGTGAAAAACTCTTTCAGCGTTACCTTGAGGCCCGTCAGCAGTGACTTGGCCGTGTAGAAGACGGTGCCTATGTATGTATCTTCAAATTTCATCTTTTAAAAATTAGGGTAATTATATATATGTTGACCCAATGCTCAAATGTCATGCTGAGCGAAGTCGAAGCATCTCCTTTTAATGCGGTTTTGAGATCCTTCACATCCGTTCAGGATGACAAGTCCACGAAAAAACGCACATGGGTCAACAGTCATATCATCTCCAAAATTAGAATGTCCAACCCATTACTACACATATTGTCATTATAAGCAGGTTTATGAGCCCTATGGGTACAAGGAACTTCCACTCCAGCACCAGTACCTGGTCAATGCGCAGGCGCGGGAATGTCCATCTTATCCACATGAGTACCCAAACGATGAACAAGGTCTTGCCTATGAACCAGATACTGCCGGGGATGTAGCACATGGCGTGGTTGAAACCCTCAAGCCCGGGTATGTAGAGCGGTGCCCATCCACCAAGGAAAATGGTGGTGGCGATACCTGCTATGATGAACATGTTCATGAACTCCGCCACATAGAAGAATCCGAATCCCATACCCGAATACTCGGTGTGGAATCCTGCCGTAAGCTCCGACTCTGCCTCGGGCAGGTCGAACGGCGCTCTGTTGGTCTCGGCGTTTCCGGCAATCAGGTATATGATGAACGCAATAACTGCCGGTATGTGTCCGCGGAATATGAACCATCCTTTTGTCTGCATTTCGGTAATCTCGCTTATCTGCATGGTTCCGCTCAGCACCACAAGGGTGAGAATGCTCAGTCCCATGGATAGCTCGTAGCTGATCATCTGTCCACCGCTTCGCATGGCACCTATCATGGAGAACTTGTTGCTGCTGCTCCAGCCGGCAAGCAGGATGCCGAGGATACCGAACGATGAGGCTGCCATGATGAAGAAGATGCCAATGTTGAAGTCAAGCACCTGTAGCCCGCGCGCGAACGGAAGGCAACTGAAAGTTATTATGGAGCTCATCACAACAAGGAACGGCGCGAGGTTGTAGAGTATGCGGTCCGAGTCCTTTATCTCGATGATTTCCTTTATAATCATCTTGAACACGTCCGAGAATACCTGCAGCAGTCCCCATTTTCCCACACGTGTGGGGCCCAGACGGCACTGGAACGATGCGCATACCTTGCGCTCCATGTAAATCATGAGTATGGCAAACGACAGGTATGCCACAAGGGCGCACACCGCGGCAAGGATGCATTTCACTACAATTGCCAGCTGGTGGGGCATTGCCGACTCCAAGAAGCAGTCGACGGCTGTGACTATTGAACTGAAATCTATCATTTTCTCTCTTTTTATCGGTCAATGTCGGGGATTACATAATCGAGCGATGCGCCTATGGTTATGAGGTCGGCTATCTTGCAACGCTTCATTATCTTGTGGGCGGCAGCGATGAGCGGCAGTCCTGTAGGACGGAATTTTAGACGGTAGGGCGACTTGTCGCCATGGCTCTCGATGAATACACCGAACTCGCCGCGTGTGCCCTCTACCGATGCGCTGAAGCGTCCTTCGGGCAGCTTGATTATAGGTTTTGTCTTTACCTTGTACTCACCCTCGGGGATGTTGTCGATGAGCTGCTCAATTATGTGGATTGATTCAAGTATCTCCTCAAGGCGCACTAACAGGCGTGCGTAGCAGTCGCCGTCGGTGTGCAGTATCTCCTTGAACTCGACCTTGTCGTACATTGCATAGGGGTAGCGCTTGCGCACGTCGCATGCCCAGCCCGATGCACGTCCTGTACCGCCGGTTGCACCGAACGAGATTGCATCCTCGCGCGTGAGCACGCCCACTCCGATGGAGCGGTTACGGAATATGACGTTGTTCACGAAAAGGTCGTAGTACTCCTTGATTCTCATCTTCTGGTCGTTGCAGTACTCCTTCACCTTCCTTGCGAAATTCGCTGTGATGTCAGCCTGTACTCCGCCTATTACATAGTAGTTCTGTATGAGTCTTCCGCCAGTGACCTCTTCCATGATGTCGAGTATCTTCTCGCGCTCGCGGAAACCGTATATGAATCCCGTGATTGCTCCCATATCCATTGCCATGCAGGAGTACATGAGCAGGTGAGAGTCAATGCGCTGCAACTCGTCCATGATGGTGCGTATGTACTGCGTGCGGTCGGTGAGCTCAAGTCCCAAGGCTTTCTCTATGCACATGCACACGGCATGGCGGTTCTGGTGGGCGCTGAGATAGTCGAGCCTGTCGCAGAACGGCAGTATCTGGGGATAGGTGCGGCTTTCGCACATCTTCTCAATTCCGCGGTGTATGTAACCGCAACGGATGTCGACCTTGCGTACCTCCTCGCCCTCAAGGGCAAGGTGAAAGTGCAGTACTCCGTGTGTGGCGGGGTGCTGCGGGCCTATGTTTATGATGAACTGGTCATAGTGGAGTATCTTAAGCTTCTCCACAATCTTGGCCATCTCCTTATCGTCCTGTATATCGTATTCGCGCTGGAACTCCTCGGCGGGCTCGCTCTCAAGGCGCACCGGGTTGAGTGTCTCGCTTGCGTCGTAATCCTTGCGCAGGGGGTGTCCCACCCAGTCGTTGCGCAGGAACAGACGTCGCAGGTCGTGGTGCCCGGTGAACTCGATGCCGAAAAAGTCGAACACCTCGCGCTCATACAACTCCGCTACCTGCCATATGTCGCTGACGGTAGGTATCTGTGGCTTCTCGCGTTCTGTGGTGCGCACGCCAATCTCTGTATTCTCACGGGTGTTGCTGTTCTCGAGTATATATATCGCTCCAAGGCCCTCTTCGCCCCAGTCCATTCCCACAATTTCGCGCAAGAAGTCCATACCTCTCTCACGCTCACGTTGCATTGCGTTGCGGAACTCGTCCAGTTCTATGAATTTGACCTCCATCTCTGTCATTCTTTTTTATCCTCCCCGGTGGGGTAGTTTGTTACGATTATCGGTTCGTCGGGTATCTCTTTCCTGTTCTGGTGCGCGTTCTTGCCTCCAAGGAACTTCTCAATCTTGACCTTGCGCTGCAGCTGCATCATGCCATAGAGGATGGCCTCGGGGCGCGG
Organism: Bacteroidaceae bacterium; assembly: GCA_017558165.1. Classification (GTDB taxonomy): domain Bacteria; phylum Bacteroidota; class Bacteroidia; order Bacteroidales; family Bacteroidaceae; genus HGM04593. Next base: position 4,017 of record JAFYWE010000054.1, on the reverse strand, counting down.
CGGGCATCCTGGTATATAAACGTCAACGGGTATTATCTTGTCAATTCCGTTGAGTACGTGGTATGAATCCTTGAAAGGGCCACCGCTGATGGCGCATCCGCCCACTGCGACCACATATTTGGGCTCGGCCATCTGGTCGTACAGGCGCTTGAGTACGGGTGCCATTTTGTGGGTTATGGTTCCCGCACACATGATAAGGTCGGCCTGACGGGGTGAATTGCGTGTCACCTCAAAACCGAAACGTGCGAAGTCATACCTGGCGGCACCTACTGACATGAACTCTATACCACAACAGCTTGTGGCAAACGTGAGTGACCACAGCGAGTTGCTGCGTCCCCAGTTGATGAGGTCGTCAAGCTTGCCAAGGAGCACGTTGGTGCGCTCCTTGTTTATCTGGGCAATCATTGCCTCAAGCGTATCGTTGTCCTTGAACTCCTCGTAGGGGATGGATTTTATCTTGGGTCTCTTTATTTCCATACAAGTGCATTTTTACGCCAGGCGTATGCCAGGCCGAGTATAAGGAAAGAAAGGAAGAAAAGTATACCTACAAGAGCCTTCATTCCCAGCTCCTGGACTATGGTAGCCCATGGGAACAGGAATATGGCTTCAATGTCGAACATGAGGAAAAGGATGGCAAAAAGGTAGTATCCCGCCTTGAAGTGTATCCAGGTCGAGCCCTGGGTGGGGATACCGCACTCGTATGTCTCGCCTTTCTGCCTGTTGAATGTGCGTGGCGAAATCCACTTTGTAATGATCATTACCATTGCCACAAAGACAATGGATGCGATTATTATCGCAAAAAGCATCACTAGGTTCATATCTTGACAATTTAAATTCTTATCTCATAAGGCTCTGCGTGGAGAACTCCAATAGATGGGGTGTCAAGACGTCGGTGGGGCCTGTCATGTTGTCTTTGCAAACATAAGAAAAATAACAGACGGGGTGGATGAAAAAACCGGAGTTTTTTTCTCAAATGTGCAATTTAACTTAGTTTAGGACTGCGTCGAGCATCATCATCAGTACGAATCCTGTGGCAAAGCATATTGTGCCTATGTTGCTGTGTTTGCCCTGCTGTGATGACGGAATGAGCTCTTCCACAACCACATACAGCATTGCTCCGGCAGCAAATGCAAGCAATACCGGCATTGCTCCGGCGCTGTCGCTCAGGAATAGCATCGTTGCAACTGCTGCCAATGGCTCGACCAGTCCCGACAGCGCACCGAGCAGGAACGCCTTCGGCTTGCTCTTGCCCTCACCGTGAAGAGGTATCGATATTATCGCGCCCTCGGGTATGTTCTGTATTGCCATACCTATCGACAGCGCAAGCGCGCCTGCAACGGTGAGGCTCGTGTTACCGCCCATCACGCCCGACAGGACTACGCCCACAGCCATACCCTCGGGGATGTTGTGCAGTCCCACGGCAAGTATCATCTTGGTGGCGCGTGAAAGCGACGATTTGGGGCCTTCGGGTGGCTCGTTGTCACTGTGCTGGTGCGGGATGACGGTGTCGAGCAACAGCAGGAATCCCATTCCCGCAATGAACCCGACGATTACAGGCCAGCTGTTGGCAAGCCCGTCTCCGGTCTGCTCCAGTGCCGGCTGTAGCAACGACCAGAAACTGGCCGCGACCATTATGCCCGAAGCGAATCCGAGCATCGCGTTGTTGGTTATCTGAGATATCCTGTCGCGTATGAGAAAGACCAATGAGGCGCCAAGCGCAGTGCCCGCCATCGGTACTATGAGTCCTATGAACAATTCCATTCTGTATGGTACTTTTTTATGATTAGACATCGCGCCCATTGCAGGGCGCGGATGCAAATTTATGAAATATTCGGGTAAGGCGGATGTTGCCGCGGGATAATTATGTAATAATTACAGAATAATAATGCCGGGCCGTAACAAATGTTCCCGAATATTGTCCTTAAATCATTTTTTATGGTTACATTTGCAGTAATGTACACGCATATGTCCGTGCCTGTCGCGGGCGTTTGCCTTCAAGTGATTGATATAAAACATAAAATAAATCATCTATGATCTACTTTTTCAGTACACCTGCCGGTTCGGTTATCGCAACCCAGGCAAACAGCGCCTTGACAGCCGCTGACATTGAAAAGCTTTGTTGGCTCTACGGAGAGGCTACTCCCGTTGAGGGTGAGACAATGGAGGGATACTTTATCGGTCCCCGTCGTGAAATGATTACCCCATGGAGTACAAACGCGGTGGAGATTACCCAGAACATGGGTCTTACAGGCATCGCACGTATCGAGGAGTACTTTGCCGTGAAGGACGAGAACGCCGAGTACGATCCTATGTTGCAGCGTATGTATCATGGTCTCGACCAGGAGATCTTTACAGTCGATATCCAGCCAAAGCCTATCGAGTTCATCGAGGATCTCGACAGCTACAACGAGCAGGAGGGTCTTGCGCTCTCAAAGGAGGAGATTGACTATCTGCACCGTGTAGAGGGTGAACTTGGCCGCAAGCTCACCGACAGTGAGGTGTTCGGTTTTGCGCAGATCAACTCGGAGCACTGCCGTCACAAGATCTTCGGCGGTACATTCATCATCGACGGTGAGGAGATGCCTTCATCACTCTTCGCTATGATCAAGCGCACCACAAACGAGAACCGCAACAGCATCATCTCGGCATACAAGGACAACGTGGCATTCGCACAGGGGCCTGTAGTCGAGCAGTTCGCACCGGCCGACCACTCAATCCCCGACTATTTCGTAATCAAGGATATCGAGACTGTAATCTCGCTCAAGGCCGAGACGCACAACTTCCCTACAACCGTAGAGCCATTCAACGGTGCTTCTACAGGTACAGGTGGTGAGATCCGCGACCGTATGGGTGGCGGTAAGGGTTCATGGCCAATTGCAGGTACTGCAGTCTACATGACATCATATCCACGTACATACAACGACCGCAAGTGGGAGGAGGTTCTCCCTGTTCGCAAGTGGTTGTACCAGACACCTGAGCAGATCCTTACAAAGGCCTCTAACGGTGCTTCGGATTTCGGTAACAAGTTCGGTCAGCCACTCATCTGCGGTTCAGTGCTTACATTCGAGCACAAGGAGAACGATGAGGTATACGGTTACGACAAGGTTATCATGCTTGCCGGTGGTGTGGGCTACGGTACACGCCGCGACTGTCTCAAGGGTGCACCAGAGAAGGGCAACAAGGTAATCGTCATGGGTGGTGACAACTACCGTATCGGTCTTGGTGGCGGTTCGGTTTCTTCTGTTGATACAGGCCGTTACTCATCGGGTATCGAGCTCAACGCCGTACAGCGTGCGAATGCCGAGATGCAGAAGCGTGCATACAACGTTGTACGCGCACTCTGCGAGGACGATACAAACCCGGTAGTTTCAATCCACGACCACGGTTCAGCCGGTCACGTCAACTGTCTCTCGGAGCTCGTTGAGGAGTGCGGTGGTCTCATCAACATGGAAAACCTGCCTGTAGGTGACAGCACACTCTCGGCAAAGGAGATCATTGCCAACGAGTCACAGGAGCGTATGGGCTTGCTCATCAAGGAGGATGCCATCGAGTATGTACGCAAGGTTGCCGAGCGTGAGCGCGCTCCAATGTACGTTGTCGGCGAGACAACAGGTGACGCCCGCTTCGCATTCGAGCAGGCCGACGGCAAGCGTCCTTTCGACCTCTCTGTAAGCCAGATGTTCGGCTCTTCACCAAAGACATATATGATTGACAAGACCGTTGAGCGTCACTACAAGGATGCCGAGTACGATGCCGAGAAGATCGAGGAGTACCTGACCGATGTATTGCGTCTTGAGGCTGTCGCATGTAAGGACTGGTTGACAAACAAGGTTGACCGTTCGGTAACAGGTAAGATTGCACGTCAGTAGTGTCAGGGTGAAATCCAGTTGCCGCTCAGCGACTGCGGTGTCGTTACACTCGACTATCGTGGCAAGCAGGGTATCGCAACATCAATAGGTCACGCGCCACAGGCAGGTCTTGCCGACCCTGCAAAGGGCTCTGTGCTTGCTGTGTCAG
>JAFYWE010000053.1 GCA_017558165.1 Bacteroidaceae bacterium | reverse complement strand
CCCATTTCATCGGCAATAATAGACTTCCCTGCTTCGAAGGCGAAGCATATTCCCTCTTTTTGATAAGAATAGAGAGGCACTCTGAGTAGCGTATCTAATTTATTGTCGGTTATGGGTTGTAGCAAACCTTTTCGGTGCTTTCTGTCACGTTGTTCGATAAGAAAACTTAAGGCATCGGAATACCAGCGGAAGGTGTTATCTATACGCAGAGCATCTTTTACAAAATCGAATATATAGTCCGCAACTTCAGGGCGCATCACTCCGTCAGGAGTAAAATACTGCTTGGCCAGTTCGTGGAATTCCGCTTCGTGATTGGTTCCAATGCGAAGGCACACTTTACGCTCACCACGATACGACAGGTACATCGACGTATAGGCCGGACGCTCCGTGTGCACACGTTTGCGATGTCCGCTAATCCACAGCTTTACTCCCTCTATATGCTTACACGTGCCCAAACGGCTTGTCTTGAAGTCCATACACGAGCAAAAGTTCCAATGGCTCTCCTCTCCTCGATAGACCACGCGATACATCTTCTTTGTCGTGCGGTTTATCACCTTATAGTATCCAGGTCCATCCACCTCCATGTCCTCCGAAATGACAAACGCCTCTTTCATTGCGGCTTGCTGTCGTAAGGCAATCTGCCATTGCTCCAGCGTCATCCCCTCAGGCTTATAGTTGTACGACACCTTCGGTGCCTGTTTATCGGTCTGATTAGTTGTTTTCTTTTTCTTTATCATCGTTTCTTTCTGTAAGTCTTGTTATTATAGCTGAATCAATCGTTTCGTCCAATCTGACAGATACAAGGGTATGTTGAACAGTTCAGGTTTTTCATCGAATAGCGGATACGGAGTTCAGGGCTGTATTCTTGTCATACTCGGCAAAACTTTTGCCACTGATGCGTTCTTCTGATTTCACTTCTGTCGGTAGAATATTCAGCCCATCCTGCACGAGAAAATCCACTTCCGCCTTATTCCCTTGCAACGTCCAGTAATTCGGTGTTTCATATCCTTGCGCCAGTAGTGAGGTGAGCACTTGATTCTCAGCCACAGAACCCTTAAACTCAGTAAACATCGCATTGGACGATAGCAATACCTCGGCGGGTAGATTAGCTAGTTTGCGGAGCAGTCCTACATCAAGAATATAAGCCTTGAAGGCTGTTGTGTCTTCGTGAAAGTTGAGTGGCAGACGCGGTGTTTCGGTCAACTTTACTCGATATACCATACCTGCGAGTACGAGCCATTGCAGTGCCGCATCGTATTCGCGAGCACGTGCTCCCACACGTATTACACGGAAGATAAATTTCTTGTTTTCGCGAGCCTGTTGCGAAGGCAACGATTGCCATATCTCATGTATGCGAGTGATATCTTTGCGCTCCACGTGCTTACTGAAGTCATTCGCATAAGCCTTGAGCAGTTCGCTTAACTTCTCTTCTATGCTCCATAGCCCCTCTCCATTGAGCATTGCACGAGTCACATAAGGGAGTCCGCCACACACCTGATAGCGACGATAATGCTCAGATAGTTGATTGGCTACGATGGTAGGCAATGGAGCAATCTTCTGCAGTTCCTCCACAAAGTAATATATTCTCTCATCAGCACAAGCCAGATATTCCTTGAAAGTCACTGGATACATCTGCAAGAAATTCACCTTACCCACGGGAAAGGTTTTCCCTACTCGGTTCAACGCCACACCCAACAGCGAGCCTGCCGCTACGATATGGTACTTCGGAGCATCCTCATCGAAATACTTCAGCGCATTCAATGCCTCTTCACATTCCTGAATCTCATCAAAGAAGAGCAATGTCTCGCCCCTTGCACAATGAGCGGCTTATGGTCGGAACGCTCTTTCCATCGAACAAAATCCTTGATAATGTCTCTTCCTATATTCATAAAATCACACTTTGTCGTCGAAAAGTGTGAGAAAAATCACATTTTTATTGCGATGTATGGTGCAAAAGTAGAAAAACTATTTTGTAAAAGCAAGCATACGGAGAAACGTACTTCTAATATTGCTAGAACAACTTGTTACGGCGGATAGACATATTCTTTGTGCTGAGTGCACGAATAAAAGTGCACGCCGTTTGTTCTCTGTAGAAAAAGTTGTACCTTTAAAGCGACAAACGATTGTTACACATCATCTAAACTTTATCGAATGCTTGCGGAAAGGTTGATAAGGTGTACCTCAACAACACCAATCTGATGTATCTTCTTGCATCTGACAAGATAGAGATTGGTAATGTGCGTGAAACCTTCTTCCTTTCGGCTTCTCAAGTGATCGAGCGCGTTCTTGCTTCTACTATCAGCGATTTTTCAGATTGGTGAATACACTTTCGAAGTCGGTGGAAAGAAAAAGGGGAAGAAACAATTAGCAGAGGCCACTCGCGGCATTGTTGTGCGCGACGATATCGAATACTATTCCCCCGACATTGTGCCTTTATTTGCTTTTGGCCTGCTGTATTGACGAAGTCAGGGTGGTGGTTAACTTGATAATAGAATAAAACAGAAGCATGAAAATATACCTCGCTTGATGTGAAAAAATGAGTCAAACAGTGTGTGTGTTTATATGATTGTACATACTTTTGTGAAATTACAATATAAATTGACTATACGATGAAAAACAACAACAATCTGGGTCCCGTACAAAAGACCATTGTGGGTGCCCAATTCCTGTTTGTGGCTTTCGGAGCGACGGTGCTGGTTCCGCTTCTTGTGGGGCTTGATCCTTCTGTGGCTCTTTTTACAGCCGGTTTGGGTACATTGATATTCCATGCTGTGACAAAAGGTAAGGTGCCCATCTTCCTTGGCAGCAGTTTTGCGTTCATTGCCCCAATTATCAAGGCTACCGAACTGTTCGGCCTCCCCGGTACACTGTGCGGTCTGGTGTCGGTGGGTGCGGTGTATGGCCTCATGAGCCTGCTTGTGCGTCTGCGTGGCGTGGGCTTCATTGCGCGTCTTTTCCCTCCTGTGGTGGTGGGTCCCGTAATCATGCTCATTGGTCTGTCGCTGGCAGGTACCGGTGTGGATATGGCCAAGAGTAACTGGCCTCTTGCAATAGTTGCGCTGGTGACTACCGTCGTGGTGTCGCTGTTTGCAAAGGGTATGTTGCGTCTTATTCCGATATTCTCGGGAATTGTGATAGGATACATTGTTGCGGCTTGTTTCGGTGTAATCGATTTCCAGCCCATCGTTGATGCGCCTTGGTTCGCGTTGCCAGCATTCGTGCGCCCTGAGCTCTGCTGGGAGGCTATCGTGTTCATGATTCCCGTGGCCATTGCTCCGGTAATCGAGCACATTGGTGACGTGTATGCCATCAACGAGGTTGCGGGCAAGGATTTCGTCAAGGATCCGGGTCTGCACCGCACGATGTTGGGCGACGGTCTGGCCTGCGTGGCGGCTTCGTTCATAGGTGGTCCTCCGGTGACTACATATTCCGAGGTTACAGGTGCGGTGTCGCTGACAAAGATTACCGATCCTTCGGTAATCCGCATCGCGGGTCTCTTCGGTATCCTGTTCTCGGTGTTGGGCAAGATGAGCGCGCTCCTCAAGACCATTCCCGAGGCCGTGCTGGGCGGTATAATGCTGCTGCTCTTCGGAACCATCGCCTCTGTTGGTATCAACAGCCTTGTGAAGAACAAGATAGATATGGGCAGTACACGTAACCTCGTGATCGTGTCACTCATTCTCATTCTGGGCATCGGTGGCGCAGAGCTGACATGGGGTAGCTTCACAATAGGCGGTATCGGTCTGTCTGCTTTGGTGGGCGTGTTGCTCAATCTCATTCTGCCAAAGGAGAAGGCTCAATAATAATAGGTAAATATACGAAATATGAAATTCAAGACATTAACATTGGCGGCCATGGCTATGATGATGGCATTGACCGGCTGCCAGGTAGAGGACAAGAGTATGGAGAAGAAAGAGACTACAGTTATTGACGCAATCATGTCAAGGCGTTCAATACGCAAGTACAAGGATACTCCGGTGGAGCGCGAACTGTTGCAGACCATTGCGGAGTGTGGTGTCAACGCTCCGAATGCGATGAACAAGCAGGAGTGGGAGGTGCGCATCGTTGATGATGCCGAGTACCTGAACGGTGTTACCGAGCTGATGAAGGAGGGTATGCCTTTCTTCGTTAAGAGTGACGAGCCTGGCTTCAGGAACGGTTTCCGCAACGCAACAGCAATTATTGCCGTGGCTTGCCCCGATGATCCAATGGGGATGACGCTCATCAATATCGGCCTCATGGGCGAGAATATGTGCCTTGCAGCCCAGGAACTTGGTCTCGGAACCTGCGTTATGGTGGGTCCTTCGGCGTTCCTCTCTACAAACGAGGCGGCAAAGCCTTATCTTGACAAGCTCGGTTTCAGCGAGGGCTACAAGCTGCGCTATGTACTTGGTGTGGGTTATCCCGATGAGGCTCCCGATGCCAAGCCAAGGGATTTGAGCAAGATCAAGTTCGTTGACTGATATCTTATCTTGCCGAATTGACGCTATGCTTAAGTCTATTCTGATTGTGGGTGCCGGCAGTTTCGTGGGTGGTGCATTGCGCTATATTGTGTCAATTCTCATGAAGAACGCTTGTGCCCAGGGATTTCCTTGGGGTACGTTGGCGGTGAACCTTGCGGGGTGCTTCGCCATTGGAGTGCTGTTCGCGCTGTTCGGCAAGTATGGCTCAACAAACACTCCTTGGTGTCTGTTGCTCACCACTGGCCTGTGCGGTGGCTTCACCACGTTCTCCACATTTGCCAATGAGAGCATAGCCATGCTACAGAACGGTAACATAGGCGGTTTCGTCGGTTATATTACGGCGAGTCTTGTAGTTGGGTTGTCGTTGACCGCTGTAGGATACTTGATAGTGAGATAAACAAATGTCGCTCGGTTTTGCCGAGCGACATTTGTTATAACTCCAATTTCCAGCCGATGTCTCCGTGGTATATCATCTGGCGGGTCATTCCGCCGTCAATGCAGATGTTCTCGCCTGTGATGAACCCGGCCTTGTCGCTGCACAGGAACAGCACCATGTTGGCTATGTCCTGCGGGTTGCCCACGCGGCCGGCTGGTTGCTGTATGGCGTCGGCTCCTTCATATACGGTGTATGCGGTGTCGATCCATCCCGGTGAAATTGAATTTACCCTTGCCTTGCCTGCCAGGCTCACGGCAAGGGCGTGGGTGAGCGCCGCTATGCCACCTTTGGCGGCCGTGTAACTCTCGGTCTGTGGCTGGCTCATCCTGTCGCGCGATGAGGATATGTTCACTATCGATGCGCCTTGTGCCAGGTGTGGCATCAGTAGCTTGACAAGGTAGTACGGGGCGGTGACGCCTACGCTGAGGGCGTATTGGAACTCCTCGTATGAGCACTCGTCAATCCCCTTCATCAATGGCAAGGCGTTGTTTATGATTATATCCACCTTGTCGTGCCTGGTTATGATGTGTGTGGCGAACTCCTCAAGCACCTCTTTGCTTGATATGTCACCAACGAAGTATTCACCTTCCTCCTTGTCAATTATGTATACGGTCGCGCCGTGTTTGCGGAACTCATCGGCAATGCATCGCCCGATACCGTTTGCACCGCCTGTCACAACGGCTACCTTGTCCTTGAATGTGTACTGCATGTTGTCTTGTTGTTTTGCGCTATGAAGATAATGCAAATAACTGATATCCGCATGCGCTTGCTGTTTTATTTGTGGCTTGCTTTTTTACGGGTGGTATAAAGAACGCGCGGTAGGCCGTGTGGCCTGCCGCGCTCATTATTGTGGCATGTTGTTGTGTTTTTTAAGGCTTATTCGGCTGGCGCCCACTTGCAACGTACAGGTGAAACGATAGCGCCCTCGTCCTTGAGCTGCTTCATGGCCTTGTCAACCTCCTTGCGGTCAATACCGCTGAGCTCGGCAATCTTACCTGCGTTCAAAGGCTCACCGGCCTCCTTCATTGTCTGTAATACTTTCTCTTTTGTCTCCATAATTGTTTCTTTTTAGTTAGTTGTTAGTAATTTATATGCGCCTGTGTGACGCAGTGATAGGTTCACATTCCAAAGATAGTGCGCAAATGCAATAAATGAATAAAACCGATAGTGAAATTTAGTTAATTTGTGAAAATTAGATGTGGCTGCTCTGCTGTCGAGTGGTACATGTGAAATAAACCCACTAACGGCTTCTGATTCTCGCTAACTTATACTATCTTCGCAAAATGTGCTCTAAGGCACTTTGTTCATGTCTATGGTAGAGAATTTAAGAACATTATATAAGGAGTGGGCCGGTGCTGCGCCGCAGTCGGTTGTAAGGCTCACGGGTGATGGCTCTAATAGAGTATATTACAGATTGGCCTCGGATGGCGGTACGGTGATTGGGGTAGTGGGAACATCGGTCGAGGAGAACCGGGCTTTCGTGGCACTGGCCGATGCCTTTAAAAAGAGTGGTGTCGCTGCTCCTGCGGTGCTGGCGGTGTCCGATGACCGTAGTTGTTATCTGCAGGAGGATCTTGGTGATGTGTCGCTGTTTGCGGCCTTGCAGGGTGCGCGTGAGGCGGGGTGCTTCGGTGAGGAGGATGTTGCCTTGCTGTGCCGTACGATTGCTCAGTTGCCGCGCATACAGTTCCGTGTGCCAAAGTATTTTGATTTCTCACTCTGCTACCCGGTCAGTGAGTTCAATGAGCGCACAGTGATGTGGGACTTGAACTATTTCAAGTACTGCTTCCTTAAGGGTGTCGGTGTCGAGTTCAACGAGAGTCTGCTTGAGGACGAGTTCGACCGTATGGTATCCCTGTTGCTCAGTGACAACGACAATGCGTTCCTGTACCGTGACTTCCAGTCGCGTAATGTCATGCTCATGGATGGTGTTCCCTGTTTTATTGACTTCCAGGGAGGGCGTCGCGGTCCCATCTATTACGACGTGGCGTCGTTCGTGGGGCAGGCGCGTGCCAGGTATACGCAGGAGGCGGTGGATACCATGGTTGAGGCTTATCTCTCAGCACTTGAGGAGTATAAGTCTGTAGATAAGGAACATTTCGGCCGTATGCTGTTGCTGTTCCGCATCTTCCGCCTGTTGCAGAACTTGGGTACATATGGCTACCGTGGCCTTTTTGAGCGTAAGAAGGCGTTTGTGGAGAGTATTCCGGCCGCTTTGGAGCAGTTGTCGCAATTGCTTTCAGAGTACTCGCAGTTCCCTTATCTGCAGGAGGTTGTAGCGAAAGTCGCATGCTTGCCGATGTTTGCCCGCGAAGAGAGTGCCGAGCTTGTTGTGGATGTGATGAGCTTCTCATATAAGCGCGGTATACCCGATGACTTGTCGGGCAATGGTGGTGGTTTTGTCTTTGACTGCCGTGCAATACATAACCCGGGTCGTTACGAACCGTACAAGAAACTCACGGGAATGGACAAGCCTGTGATTGAGTTCCTTGAGAAAGAGAGCAATATCGCAGCGTTCCTTGAGAATGCGTATTCGTTGGTTGACGAGATGGTCAATACGTAT